>JUNU01000219.1 GCA_001067655.1 Neisseria lactamica | reverse complement strand
TAAATGTCTTGGTGGGAATTTAGGGGATTTTGGGGAATTTTGCAAAGGTCTCAACACGCCAAACCGACGCACAATATCCGCTCTTCCGTTCATCACGGCGGGCATCTTCTGCCTGCTTGCCGTCGGGCGCGCGGAAGCCATGTCGCAGCCTTTGACGCAGCATGTGGAAATCATCAATCGTTGCGAACACGCCGTCGAAGCGCGAGCCAAGCAGCGGCTGACGCGTCCGTGGAAGCAGATTCCCCGCCGATTCACTTTGGAAGCGGGCGGACGTTTGGAAGACAGTAGGCAGTTGGCAGGGCTGTTCGGTTTCGGTGTGAGACAGGCGCCGCCGCCTAAAGTATCATTCAGTCATCAGGGACAGGAAATTTCTTCGGCAGTTATCAAACGCTTTATGTACGCCGATGAGCATTTCATCATCATCGCCTGTTCGGAAAACATGACCGACGAAGAGAAAATGAGTCCGCAAGAATGGTATCGTTGGCGGAATGAGCAGCGAAAGCAGGAAATAGGCGGATAATCCGATGGGGCTGGTTGCGTTTGTTTATTCAAACGTGGAGAACTTTCTTTCAATAGAAACTGTCTGATTTCACTCGGATGACCCGTGAAAACAGCGCGGCGGCTCGTGTCGCCTGTCGCAAAATTTGTACTGAGGTCGTCTGAATCAAAATATCGAAAGGAAATAATATGATTAAACCTGCTGTTTTAAGCATTGCCGCCGCTACGGTTTTGGCGGCTTGCGGTACGTCTGGTAAGGAAGATGCCCCTATGGTCGGCGCGGCAAATCCGGCTTCTGAGTTTTGCGTGAAGCAGGGCGGGAAATTGGAAATGAAAAAAGACAAGGACGGCGGCGAATATGCGCTGTGCCATCTGCCGGACGGTACGGTCGTCGAAGAATGGGAATATTTCCGTCAGAACAATAAAAATTAACGCTTTGGGCATTCGGACGAGATGATGTTCTGATTGCCGTGTAAAGTCGATAAAGAAAGGTCGTCTGAAACCTTGTTTAAGGGTTTCAGACGACCTTTTGACATGTTTGCGATGGAATGCAGCTACGCGGCTTATCGGACTTCCAGTTTGGTCACGCCGCCCATATAAGGCTGCAAAGCGGCAGGAATATTGATGCTGCCGTCGGCGTTTTGATGGTTTTCCAAAACCGCGACCAAAGTACGGCCGACTGCCAAGCCGGAGCCGTTCAAAGTATGTACCAAGCGGTTTTTGCCGTTTTCGTCTTTGAAACGCGCTTTCATGCGGCGTGCTTGGAAATCTTCGCAGTTGGAGCAGCTTGAGATTTCGCGGTAGGTATTTTGCGCGGGAACCCAGACTTCCAAGTCGTAGGTTTTGGTTGCGCCGAAGCCCATGTCGCCGGTACACAGGGTAATCACGCGGTAGGGCAGTTCCAAAGCTTTCAGGATGTTTTCGGCGTGACCGACCATTTCTTCCAGCGCTTCGTATGATTTTTCGGGATGAACGATTTGCACCATTTCCACTTTGTCGAATTGGTGCTGGCGAATCAGACCGCGCACGTCTTTGCCGTATGCGCCCGCTTCGGAGCGGAAACATGGGGAATGGGCGGTCAGCTTCAGCGGCAAATCGCTGCCTGCCACGATGCTGTCGGCAACGGTATTGGTCAGTGTCACTTCGGCAGTCGGAATCAGATATTGCGTTTTTTTGCTCTCGTCGCCGCCACGGGTAACATGGAACAAATCTTCTGCAAATTTAGGCAGTTGGCCCGTGCCTTGCAGGGTGGTGTCGTCCACGATGTAGGGCGTGTAATGCTCGGTGTAGCCGTGTTTCAGCGTGTGCGTATCGAGCATGAATTGCGCCAGCGCGCGGTGCAGGCGGGCGATTTGACCTTTCATGACGGTAAAGCGCGCGCCGGAGAGTTTCGCGCCGCCTTCGAAATCCAAGCCCAAAGGTTCGCCCAAATCGACATGGTCTTTGATTTCAAAGTCAAATTCGCGCGGGGTGCCGACTTTGCGGACTTCGACGTTTTCGGTTTCGTCTTTGCCGACAGGCACGCTTTCGTGCGGCAGGTTGGGTATGCTCAACAGCCATGCGTCCAATTCTTTCTGAACAGCATCCAAATCGGCGGCTGCCTGCTCCAAATCGGTTTTGATTTGGGCGACTTGATCCATGGCTGCCTGCGCCTCTTCGTGTTTGCCCTGTCCTTTCAATGCGCCGATTTGTTTGGAAATGCTGTTGCGCGAGGCTTGCAGTTCTTCGGTTTTTACTTGGACGGCTTTGCGCTGCTCTTCCAAGGCATTGAAACGTGCGGTATCAAACTCGTAACCGCGCTGCGCCAAACGTTCGGCGACGGCTGCGGTGTGGCTGCGAAGCAGTTGGATGTCTAACATTTTGTTCTCTCGATAAGATTTGGAAATGGCATCATTGTAAACCAAATTAAGGATATTTTCACAATGGAAGCGTTGGGCGGCGGGCTTTGCGGCGGATATGAAAAGGGTCGTCTGAAACGTCGGATTTAAGTTTTCAGACGACCTCGGACGGATTCGGATACGCTAAACCCGATGCCGTCAGATTTGTTTTTCCTAATGCCCGCAATGTCTGTAAAACACGGGCGGCGGCTTGCCATCATCAGGTTTTCGGCAGGGTAACGCCGGTTTGTCCCATGTATTTGCCGTTGCGGTCTTTGTAGGAAATTTCGCAGATTTCGTCGCTCTCGAAGAAGAGGACTTGCGCCACGCCTTCGCCGGCGTAGATTTTGGCGGGCAGGGGGGTGGTGTTGGAAAACTCGAGGGTAACGTAGCCTTCCCATTCCGGCTCGAACGGGGTGACGTTGACGATGATGCC
The DNA here is from genome assembly GCA_001067655.1 of Neisseria lactamica. Taxonomy (GTDB): domain Bacteria; phylum Pseudomonadota; class Gammaproteobacteria; order Burkholderiales; family Neisseriaceae; genus Neisseria; species Neisseria lactamica_B. The sequence continues at coordinate 16,002 of JUNU01000219.1, read as the reverse complement.
GCAGCGGGCGTAGGTGGATTTGCCCAAGCAGACGGTCAGGACGTTGCGCGGGATGCGGAAGTATTCGACCGTGCGCGCCAGTGCGAAGGAATTGGGTGGGATGATGCAGCAGTCGTCTTCGACGGTAACGAAGTTTTTCGGGTCGAAGTTTTTGGGATCGACGATTGTGCTGTTGATGTTGGTGAAAATTTTAAATTCGTTGGCGCAGCGGATGTCGTAGCCGTAGCTGGACGTGCCGTAGGAGATGATGCGCTGTCCGTTGGCTTCTTTGATTTGGTTCGGCTCGAAGGGGTCGATCATGCCGAACTCTTCGCTCATGCGGCGTATCCATTTGTCGGACTTGATGCTCATAATGTTTTCCTTGTTTCTTGCAGTTTTCAGACGACGTCTGCAGGGAGGTCGTCTGAAAATGCGGGACGGGGTTATTTGGTTTTGGGCAGTTTCACTTCTTTAATGATACCGTTTTCGCATTTCATGATGAAGACGGTTTCGCCGTTTTGCGAGGCGGTGAATTTGCCGTGTGCCAGGCCTTTTTTGAACGTTCCCGACAGTACCATGTTACGGAACTTGGTGCTGTTGGAATTGAACGGCTCGATGAAGGTTTCGCGGTTGACGGAGACGGTGTAAACGCCTTGACCGTCGAATTTGCCGTTTTTAAACGCGCCGGTGTAGCTGCGTCCGTCTTGGCAGCGCCATGTGCCTTTGCCGGCGGGTTTGCCGTCTTTGCCGACTTCGCCGTCGTAGGTGCAGCCCGGTTCCTGATAGGAATTCAGGACGGCGGCTGAGGCGGGGAGGGCAAACATAATGGCAAGCGGCAGGAATGCGAGGTGTTTAAACATAAAGGTTGTCCATCGGAGGTAGGTTTCAGACGACCTTTTATCGTGCAAAGGTCGTCTGAAAAATTAGTCTTGCCAGCCGCCCAAATAGGAAACCAGCTCTTCCAACATGGTGCTGACGGATTCCGCCATCAGGATTTGCGAGGCGAAGGCAAGGCTGGCGGCATCGTCGCCGTTGCTTTCGGCTTCTTCCTGCAATACGTCGAGGTATTGGATGCGCTTGAGCGTGAAGTCTTGCGTGAGGATGAAGGCGATTTGTTCGCGCCACACCAAGCCGAGCTGGGTTACGGTTTTGCCGTTTTTGACGTGTTGGACCACTTCATCGGCGGTCAAATCTTGTTTGGATACTTTGACGACGGGAACAACATCGCCCACACCTTTGAGTTCGCAATCGCTGTCCAATTCAAAACCGCCTTCGCAATGCCCTTGCAACAGCCACTCGGTCATCAGGGAAGAGGGCGATTGCTTGGTATTCGGCAGCGAGGCTTCCAAACCGCCCAAAGCTTCGCGCAGCTTGGTCAGGATGTTTTCCGCTTTGGCGGAAGCTGCGTTATTGACAAGCAGATAGCCGTGGCGGGTGTTGAACACCGCTTCAGTGCGGCTGCTGCGGGTAAACGCGCGGGGCAGCAGGTCGTCTGTAATTTGTTCTTTAAGCTCTTGTTTTTCCTTACGACCGACATTACGGGCTTCATTGTTTTGGATTTCCGCCACCTTTTCTTCCAAAATATCGCGGATGACGCCGGCAGGCAGGACTTTTTCTTCTTTTTTCAGGGCGACGCGCAAAGTAAAATCGGCAGGGAAAACAAGTTCGGGAGAGAACGGAACCGGTGCGGCAAAGCCTTCGCTGGACCAGTCCAAACCTTGGCAGCGGGTGAATTCAGCCTCCGCAAGTTTGTCGGCAAGTACGTCCGCTTCGGGCAGCTTTTCTTTGTTGAGCGGATAAAAACTGATCTGCTTGAACCACATGGTTTGTTTTCCTTTTCATTAAAAGCGGCATTATACAGGCAAAGCGGATACAAAGATAAGGAGCAGAAGGGTCGTCTGAAACCAGTTTGACCATAAAAAACGCCAGACCCGTTGACAGCGTTTTAACGCTTATGTATAGTTCGCAACTCGGTTACGCGCCCATCGTCTAGAGGCCTAGGACACTGCCCTTTCACGGCGGCAACCGGGGTTCGAATCCCCGTGGGCGTGCCAGATTTTCAATAAACCCTTACTGGAAAATAGTAAGGGTTTATTTTTTTGTCTTTGGGAATGGATGGGACTGGGTATTGGCTGTTTTCATGCAGCCATTCAAGAATCTGCATCACATGCCTCAATCCCTGCGCGTGCACTCCATACATACCTTGTGTGCAAATTAAGAAATTATGCGTGTTAGGGTTCTTTTTCAGATTAAACCAATTAACTCTCCCATAGGTTCGCATTCTATTGAATTTTCTAAATATCCAGGCTGCCAAATTTTTTCATAACAAAATACTATAAATTTAGGAAACTCAAGTAATTCTTCAAAGATACTTAACCAATTATAGATAAAATCATCCGTATCCAGTATCCAAGGTTGATGTGATGGCGAGTAGTAAATTACCACGTTCTTCCCTTGGCAAGCTTTAAATCTTTTAAAAGTATCATAATGAATTGATGCTGTCGTTATTTCTCCAAATAAGGAAATACGCAGCTTCTCTCCTTTAATCTTATCCCAATCTATGCTCGATCCAGCCCAAGGCAGTTGATTTAAAGCTGAATCGATTCCCTCAGCATCACTAATAGATAAAAAATTCTTAATTTCTAATGACATAATATAGGTATCTTTTCATGATGTGGTCGTCTGGAAATTCCAAAATCAGGTTCTCAGCCGACCTTGAATGTTGAATTTTGAAGCAGAAAGGTGATTGTATTTATTACATATTCAGGAATTTGAAATTAATTGGTTAAATACATATGTATTTTCTTCTTCTATGTCTTCATCTTCATAAACTTGAATTGGATTTTCCGATTCCCCAGTCAATAAATATCCATTAAAGTCATCATTAGGGATATAACAGGCAATATGTTTGAGTTGAGATACTGCTATAATTTTATCTCTAATTTCATCATCTGTTGCTGCAACCCGATATAAATTCACAAGCCAAGAAGCATTGCCATCAATTTTAGAATAAACACAAAGGCAGCATATTTCATTCAAATCATTGTTTGGAAAATTTGGATCATTAAGTTTTTCAAAAGTGGTTGCTAGAATTTTATTTGAAGAACAGCCTAAGGCTGAGGCAAGAAATTCTATAATTTCATCTATAGAGATTGGATTTTTAATGAAAAAATCAAACATATAGTATCGCTATTTTAAGTTGTCTGTAAAATATCTTGTATGTTATCCCTGTTTCATTGGAAATAATATAAAGAAATAAAATATAAAATTTAAATGGTTTGACTAAATAGTCAATAGGAGTAATTTGAAGATGAATATTAAATTTAAAAAATTTGGTTTGAGTCAAACTGACGTTCAGCAAATGAGAGAATATGGAATTTTGCCAGACAAAAAGACCTTACAAAATTTAATTAAGGCGTATTATTCAAATAATCCCGAGCCTGATGATATTGCCCAATTACAAGATAATTTAGGCTGTCGAATTGATGAAGATTATATTCAATTTTTACTTAAACACAATGGAGGAATTCCATCTAAAGTTAGAATAAAAGGTAATAAGATAGTTATAGACCATTTTTTGTCTTTTAAATCTGACTATAAGCTTAACTCCATCATTGATATATATCCAGACTTTCAACAATATGGACTACCTATTGCGAATACGCCTTCCGGTGATAGTATTATTTTATCTTTAGACGGAAAAATTCGGTTTTTTAATCATAATATTGATTCTATTGATGAAGACGTGGGGATAGTAGCGGATAATTTTTTGGAATTGCTGAGAAAGTTGTATTAGCAAGCTATAGCCTATATGGAATCCTAAAATTTAGACGCTTTCAATATGTTTTTAAGATTGTTTGACCACAGGTTTCAGACGACTTCTATCGCGGATCGCCTCTCTCGACGGTGGTGTGCAGTTACTGACGAAGCTTACAACTATAAAAGGGTATGGGAAAGTCTGTACAATTTATACGACTACAATCCCATATAGTCGTCTGAAAAGTTAAAACGTATTATTTTCTTTGCCTATATCCCGTTTCCCCGACTCATGTTTATCAGACGCTGCTCACGACTGATAAAGGGTAAATCGCTAATTTGAGGAATGCCAAAATGATCCACAAGAGGCAGCAAGCCTAAATGGTGCAGCTCCTGTTCGATGGCGGCAGTCACCTTGCGCATTTCAGGGTTTTCAAAGTCGTAGGGTTGCTCGGTGCTGATAATGATGCTGCCACAATTCGGAAGATAGATAACTTCATTTGCGCTGGGTACTTCCTCAGGCAGAATTTCGGCAGGTAGAAAGGTAAACCATTCTAAAGCCATACGTTTTTTGTAGGGGGAAAATGGCCGGACTCTCGAGGGATAAAAACGGTTTACTCCTCGAAACCGACAATGTGGCAGATATTTATCCAAATAAAAGAATATCCATTCTTTTATCAAGGCTTTATCAATGTCGGATTCATTCATCAAAAAATAATGACCAAACGCAACAGAAGAAGATCCATCGGTACTTGGGGCTAAACCTAGTTTAAACAAACCGTGTCGTTTTTCTATTGGACGATGTTCATCCTCATATTTATACCATTCCTTATAGGGCACATTCAGCCAGTCCAGGTCGAACATTTCGGGCTCATGCTGTACTTCTTCCGAAGTCATTGCAAAATCCTTCATCAGTGCAAGATCGGCAAGAGGTAGAGGAAACTCGACGTATTTGTCTTTATAGTTGTGATTGTAGTTTTTACTGGTCTTGATCACCGGATAGCTTTTGCCTTTCAAATTGACCATGTCGTTTTTGATATTTCTACGTTCTGTCAGCAGTTTTACGGTGACCGTATCGTTGCATACAAATAATTCCTGGAGGTGTTCTTTTTGAAAGGCCAGCATATCCTTGAATACTCGATCGAGGGACTGCTGCACAGCAGAAAAATGCATAGTAAAATCGATTTTTTTCATTTAGTTTCCTAGATTCATTCTTTGGGCGTATTTGGGATTCGCTGCAATTTCCTGTCCGCCTATCGAATACTGCTAGAGTTCAATATTATTAAAAAAATTCTCCCGATTCATGGCGTCGAATGTTTCCATATCTAAATGCGCCCATTTATATTCACTGACGAAATCACGCAGCATTTGGCTTTTTGACACGGTTCTGCCCCATGCGTCATAGATGGTTTTTCCCAAATATTCTTTGAGCGCACTGATTACCTCCTCTGGTGCTGAGGCGGAAATAATGATGTAGTCGTTGACTGCACTTTTTTTCAATCCTGCTGCAACGGCTTCGTCATACAACGATGAAAATTTTGAAAAATCGTTCAGTAAAGATTTAATTTCCTCTTCTTTTTCAAGCCCGTGTAAAGTTTTAAAAATCCACTGCTTTTCGGCTTCGTGATCGATATCGTCATCGTCTAAGTCGCACGTTAAATCAAACATTGTATGTGTCCTTTCTAGAAGTAATTGCTGTGTTTGGGCAGAGTCGGGGGTCGTCTGAAACGTCGGCGCAGCAATATCGGATCATTAAAACTCTGAAGCCTGCAGCACACTGCCGCCATCGTCCCGTTTGAGTAGCCGCCAGACCGCATCGGTTTTCCAAATTACGGTCGTACCATTTTGTAGGTGCTGAAGGTATTCACCATCATCAGGAAAGACTTCTCCCTTTTCGAAATGCCGTTCGATTGCATTCTCCAGATTGTCGGGTATCCACAGCCCGGCATAAGGTGCTTCCAAAGGTCTCTCACGGTACACAGGCATCAGTTCCTGCTTCGTCCCTTTAGGATCAAAAATCCCGTTTTCAAAATTGGCATTATCCCAACGATGCAGCCAGTAATAGCCTTGGGAAGCTGAGTAGCGGTTTTTGCCGTTGCCGAAAGCAGTATGTAGTGAGTCGTTCAGCTTTTGCGTCAGTATCGGCCGCATCAGGTTGTTCACCACCAGGTAATTAACGGGCAACGGTTTGGTTTTATCTCCCAAGTCGGGAAACTTCCCTGCTTTGAATACCATGGTGCCGTTATAAGTCTTCAGCGTAATGTCCGGATAATGGTTTAAAACGTTTTGGATTTCCATGCTGTTCAGTTTATTCTGGAACGTCTTGCCGACAAGTGTGTACCAGCTGATAGATTTTATACCTTCGTACCAAAGGAGGGTTATGGGTGAATCTGAATCAGGTGTTACTCCCCAATAACGTTTGGTCACAGCGTATTCATAAAATTGGTATTTATAGTAGGAATCAGGGAGGGCAATGGTCAGTCCGGCATAGCCGTGGAAAATATCAAACTGTTTGCAAACATATTCCACCCAATCTTCGAATTCCTGCTGTTGGGCAGTGATCGATAAAAAGGACAAAGGTAGGGTAATTTGAAGGCAAGACAATCCATTTTCATCTATGGGATGGGAGCATAGAGTTTTGAATTGATATTCCGGTGCCCTTTGACCATATTCCGTATCCGAAGTCAGTACACATGAAAATCTGCGACCTGATTCGGCATTTTTAATGGTACGGTCTATTTTGTTTTGAAATGCGGTCGGATTGAGCCGTGCAAAACGGCGCATGTCTGTCCAAAAATGCATTTTCAAATACCCATGATACTTTGAATAAAAGCGTTCGGCAGCTTCCAGCGTCTTGCGTTGTCCCGCTACCGAACCGCCGCCCGTGTAGTAAATCAATATGGTCAGTCCCAGACGGGCATTGATATTGTAGTCTTCGTCATACATCAGGATTTCATCGGCTTCCCGTTGCAGGGACTCATATAGGTCGGTTGTCATATTGTCTCTTTTATATGGTTGTTGTTTATTTGGCAGGTAGATTACCGTGTCGGGCATCGAATTCGTGTACTTTTCCAGTTGAACATAAATCAAAAAGGCAGGTAGGACAAATGAACGATGATGAATGGTGGAAATGCGTTATGGATGGTTGTTTGAGGGGGGGATAAATAGAATTGGGTCGTCTGAATAGAGAGTTTCAGACGACCCCTTTTGATAATGTTGTTTTTAACTTGATCTATGTTTTGAGTTTTGAGGATATCTTTCCTGTAAAGGTTATTAAGGGGGATTGGGCAAGGCGTAGCCATCAGGTGCATCAGCATCTCCTCGAGAATGCCAAATTGTAAAAAACGCTTCTGTCTCTTAAAACAGAAGCGTTTTCGCATTTCAGACGACCTGCAATCCGTTTGTCGGAATCGGGCTGCGGCTTGGTTTGGGTTCTATTAAGATGTAAATCAGTTGGGCAGGTACTGCATCGGGTCGACGGCTTTGCCGTTCAGGCGGACTTCGAAATGCAGTTTGACGCCGTCTGTGTCGGTATTGCCCATGGTGGCAATCGGCTGGCCTGCTGCGACTTTTTGGTCTTTTTGAACCAGAATGGTGTCGTTGTGTGCGTAGGCGGTGATGGAGAAGTCGTTGTGGCTGATGAGAATCAGTTTGCCGTAGCCGCGCACTTCTTCGCCGACGTAGATGACGGTTCCGGCTGCTGCGGATTTGACGCTTTGTCCGAGTGTGCCGCCGATATCGATGCCTTTGTTGGTCGCATTGTCGTAGCCGCGGATGATGGAATTTTTGCCGTTGTCGACCGGCCATTGCAGGGTCAGGCGGTTGACGGGGGCGACGGTTCTGGCGTTGCTGATGTCGGTGCTGCCGGAGCGGGGGCGGTTGGTGGCGTTTTTGCGGACGCGCAAGACTTGTCCGACTTCGATTTGTGAGGCGTTGTTCAGATTGTTCCAGGATGCCAATGTGTTGACGTTTTGTCCGTAGCGTTTGGCGATTTGGCTGAGGGTGTCGCCCGGTTTGACGCGGTAGTAACCGTCGGGTACGGCACCGGTGGGCGAGCCGCCGCCGGCACAGGCGGCAAGCGTGAATGCTACGCCTAATGCGGTCAGACGGAGAAGTGCGGTTTTGAAAGATAGGGTACGGTTTGTTTTCATAGGGAACTAAATGGATAAATCAATAGGATTATGGGCAGGCTCGAAGGTTCAACCTGATAGGGTATGTTTTTGATTCGTCGGACAGTTTGAAAAACAATACGACGGATTGGGACGGTGTCCTTGGGTCGTCTGAAACAGTCGGGCTGCAACGGCTGTTTCGGTTTTCGGTATAATCCTGCATTTTACACTCGGCGCGATGCCTGTTGAACTTTATCCGTGAATACTTCTTCTCATAAATCTTCTTTGCCTTATCTGGTTGCTTGCGGCAGCTTGATTTTCTTGATTTTCCTTTCTGTATCGTGGGAATTGTGGATTGCGCCTTTGCGCAGTGGCGGTTCGTGGCTGGCGCTGAAGGCTTTGCCTTTGTGTCTGCCGTTGTCGGGTATTTTGAAGGGTAAAGTTTATACTTACCAGTATAGTTCTATGTTGATTTTGATTTATTTTGCCGAGGCGGTAATGCGTTTGTTTAATTCGGATACTGCCGAGGTGGTGTGTGCCGCTTTATCGTTGACGGCGTGTGTGGTGTTTTTTGTTGCATGTCTGGCTTTTGTGAAACAGCAGAGAAAGGCGGGGAAATAATGTTTATGCGTTTTTCAGACGACCTTAAGAGCGAATGGGACAAGCGTTTGCTGCCGTTGTGGTGCTGTTTCTTGTGGATATGCGCCGCGCCGTTTTTGTCTTTCTACCGTGTGGGTCCGTTGTCGAGTTTTTATCTGGAAGCGGCTTCGCTTTTGGGCGCGCTGATGCTGGTGTTAGTCACGGCGTATAAGGGTTTGTTGAGTGTACGCCTGCCTAAGGCGGCTGTCGGTTTGCTGGTTTTGGCGGCATTTTGGTGGTTGCAGGCGCGGATGATGGATTTGATTTACGTCGGCATGAACGATATGGTGATGTGGACGTTTGTCATTCTGGCTTTGGCTGTATGGGCTTGCCGCGGTTGGGTGGCGGCTTACGGGCAGGAACGCATTGTGACGGTGTTTGCGTGGTCGCTGCTGTTTGGTACGTTGCTGCAGGCTGCGATTGCGTTTATACAGTTTAAGGGCTGGTATGATCTTGGTTTCCTGCGCAATATGATTGTGTATAGCGGAAAAGAGGTCAGCGGTCAGCTTGGACAACGCAATCACCTCGGGCATTATTTGATGTGGGGTGTGTTGTCGGCGGCTTATTTGTGGTCAACCCGCAAAATGCCGGGCTGGCTGGGATTTTTGTTGGTCTTCCTGATGACAGCTGTCTTGGGCTTGGTCAACTCGCGCACGATTCTGGGCTATGTGGCCGGCGTGGCGTTGATTTTGCCCGTGTGGCGTTGGCGTGCGGGACGGGATTCTGCGAGGCTGGTGCGGATATTTTTCCTGACGGTCGCACTGGTGGCGGTATTTCAATTTGCGATGGGTTCGATTTTGGAACTGCTGGGCAACGGTCAATATGAAACGGCGGTCGAACGCGCCGGAAACAGCGGTTTTGAAGGCTCGATGCGTCAGATTGAATGGCGTAAGGCCTGGACTGCCTTTTTGTCCGCGCCTTGGTTCGGACACGGCTGGAACAGCTTTGCCCAACAGACTTTCTGGATTAATGCGGAGCAGCAGTATTTCCCGAACAATATCCTCGGTGTGTTGTTTACCCATTCGCACAATATTGTTTTACAACTGCTTTCTGAAGTCGGGTTGGTCGGTACGGTATTGGTTGCCCTGACGATGCTTGCGGGGCTGTGGCGGATGCTGGTGCGTCCTTACCATCCGGCTTCGCTGCTGCTGTTGTCTATGGTTGCCGTCAGTATGTGCCACAGTATGCTGGAGTATCCATTGTGGTATATCTATTTCCTGACGCCGTTTGTGTTGATGTTCGCGCTTGCGCCGGCACGTTATGAAGACGTTTCAGACGACCTCGCTTGGGCGCGCGGCCGAAATTGGGCGGGCGGGCTTACCACGCTGCTGATTATCGGCGGGCTGCTGCACATGGGTTGGACTTATACGGATTTGGTCGATTACAGCCGGATTCCGAAAAATGAAAGTACGGAGATGGTCGGCCGCAAGATTAACGGTTTGCGCCATATTTCGGAAACCAGCCCGATGTTGGCTTATTATGCCGACCTCAGCCTGACCCGCCGCGCCGAGCCGACCGATATGCAGGTCAAACCTTGGGCGGAGAAGGCGGCAATCGATTCCTTGTCTTACCGTCCGTATTCCAACGCTTATCAGGTGGCTCTGTATCTCTACCGGCAAGGCAAGAAGGAAGAGGGCGCGAAATGGATGCAGGCGATGCAGTATTACTATCCGTACATGATGTCGTTTTACGCGGGCAAACTGCGCAGCCATCCTGTGTTCCAACCGCTTTTACCCAAGCTGCTGGCGGACTGCAAAGATTTCGTCAATGCGCCTAAACACGAAAAAGCGAAATCTTGCGATGTCGTGCAATAAACAATAGGCTGATGTAACAAGGTCGTCTGAAACCCGATTTCAAGGTTTCAGACGACCTTTTGTTATTGATTATTCACACATATTCGCTTTTATTGTTTTCCTTCCAAGCCTGATGCGAAAAGAGCCAAAGCAACACAATCCCGCATACCGTCGAAGTCAGCATCATGCCCGCCATGACCAAGGCGGAACCATTGTGCAGCCGAGTCGCCAGCAATCCCACGCTTGCGCCGATGATGGATTGGAACACGCCCAACACCGCATTCGCGCTGCCGCTTTCCTGCTTGAAATAAGTCATAAAGCAAGCCTGCGTGTTTGCGCCGACCAAGCCTTGAGTACCTACCGAAAACATTACACATGGCACCAAAGCCCACATCGGCGGCAGCCCCATCGACCAGACCAGCAGCACCATCGTCAGGTTCGCCGCAAATTGCACGATAATGCCCCATTTCAAAATACTCTGCGGGTGCGCCCCCGTTTTCAGCCGCCATGCCGTGATGCGGTTAAATGAAGCCATCGTGAGGATGTTCAGCGCAAACACCCAAGAATATTGGTGCGGCGTCACATGGTACAGCTTTTGGTAAACAAACGACGATTCCGTCAAAAATGCAAACATCGACGCAAAGCTGAATGCCTGAAAAAACAGATAGCCCATCGCCGCCCGCGTTTTTAGTACTCTGGCGAAACGTCCTGCCACCAGTCCGAAAATGTCCATCCTGATTTTGCCCGTCTGCTTAGGACGAGGCAAGAAAGCAAACACCAAGATAAACAAAACAAACGAATACGCCGCCAAAAAACCGAAAATAAAGCGCCAGCCGCCCAATTCCTGCAACTGCGAGCCGACCATAGGCGCAATCAGCGGCACAATCATCAAAATAATGCCGATTAAGGCAAACATCTCCGCCGCCTGCCTTCCCGAATAATAATCGCGCACCATCGCTCCGACGATGACCACCGTCATCCCCGCGCCGAACGCCTGTACCGCGCGCAGGTTCAACAGCCCGTCCGCCGACTGCACCATCGTCAGTGCGACAACAGCCGCAAAATAAATGCTCAAACCGACCAAAGCCACCGGTCTGCGCCCTTTAATGTCCGAAACCGCGCCGCCGACAACCTGCCCGAACGCCACGCCGAACATAAACAAAACCAAACTCTGCTCGATACGGTGTATATCCGCGCTCAGAGATTGCGCCATTTCCGGAATGGCGGGCAGGTAGGCATCGACCGAAAACGGCATCAGGGCAACCAACATCGCCATCAAAACCGCCATTTGCTTTTCGCCCAGCGGAGAGGGTGTGGATTGGGACATAAGGGACTTTCTGTGTATTTGAATTTCTATGGCGGATTCGTTCGGTAATAACGAGGGTTCGGTTAATCCGCACAATAACTGCCTTCGGAACAAAATCCGACATAAAAGGTCGTCTGAAACCCGCGATACAGGCTTTCAGACGACCTTTCTTATTGCTTAAGAACGTTGAAACAGATTATTTGGCTGCTTCAGGTTGGCTGGCTGCTTGGCTGGCGGCTGCCGCTTTATCGCCTTCTTTAGCGAAGTATTTGGCGTGGATTTTGTCGTATTCGCCGCTGTCGCGTACTTTTTTCAGCGCTTCGTTCAGCATTTTAGCGGTCGCTTCGTCGCCTTTGCGTACGGCGATGCCGTAGTTTTCAATCGTGAAATCAGGCAGCGTGATAAAGTCCATGCTTTTGGTCGGGTTGTTTTTCACATAGTTGGCGATGACTGCGCTGTCGCTGACTACGGCATCCACGCCGCCGTTTTCCAGCTCTTTGATGACCAAAGGAACGCTCTCGAAGCGGGCGATTTTAGGATTGTCGTTGCCCAAGAGTTTGGAAACGGAGAAGTCGCCGGTTTGACCGGTAACGACGCCGACTTTCGCCATGTTTTTGAGGTCGTCTGAAGAGGCGACTTTTTTACCTTTGGGAACGAGGACGACTTGGGTGATTTCAAAATAAGGGTCGGTGAAATCCATCGACTGCTTGCGCTCGTCGGTAATGGTTACGCCGGAGATGACGATATCCGTATCGCCGTTTTTGAGCGCGGGGAAGAGGCTGTCCCAAGGCTGGTGTTTGAATTCGACTTTGAAGTTGCCGGTTTTTGCCATGGCGTTCATCAAATCGACGTCGAAACCTTCAACGTTGCCGGCGGAATCCAATGATTCGAAAGGGGCGAATTCAGCGTTGGCGGCGACGCGGTACACTTTGTCGGCTTTAGGGGCTGACGAGGATGCGTCTTTGCTTTGGCCGCCGCAGGCGGAGAGTGCCAGCGCGGAGCAGGCGAGGGCGGCTGCAATCCATTTTTTCATGTTCATGGGGAGGTTCCTTCTTTACGGATATTAATAAATAAACGGATAGTTTAACACGGTTTGGGGAAGTCGCTACGCGTCAGTGGTCTTTTTCGCGGAAAAAAGCGTAGGTTACGTCATGGAAGAGGTCGGTATGCGGGCTGTCTTCGTAGTTCAATTCGGCGAGCGCGTCTTCAAAGGCAAGCTGGATGGACTCGACGGCTTCGTTTGCCATGTCGGACGGCAGCGAACGGATCAGGCCTTTGAGGGCGGTGGCGAGGACGTGGTTCTGCATACGCAAAACGTCGTTGGCTTCTTCCAAATATTCGAGGCGTTGTTCGATGCTGCTCATGATGTGTTCCTGGGAATCTGTTAAAATACCGCATTATAGCAAATCACGGCATTCGCTATGCGCGTGAAATGAAATGACACAACGGAAGAACGAAAGCTAAAAATGGATACGAATCGTCCCGATACGCCACAACAAACGGATGAAAGCCTGGATTGGGAAAGCCGCTTGGAAAAGCTGCGGCAAACCCGCCAATTGAACGCACCTTACACACACGCGCCTTTGGTGCGCGAATCCCAAGAGCCTGCCTTCGAGCAGAAGCCCAAAGCCAAGTCGGTCAAGCTCGACGATGCCAACCGCGATGCCGTGTTGACGGAATATCTGCGCAAATGGCAGGAGGAGCACAACGCCATGCTGGAGGAAGAAGCTGCTGAAACGGCGGAGACCGATGCGATGGTGATTTTGCAGGAAAACTGGCTGAACGCGCAGTCTTCGCTGCAAATGAGCGCGTCCGACAGGCAAATCGAGTCCACGCGCACGGTTTGGTTGAACCCGAAACGTAAAACAGTCGAATTTGACGCGCCGGCAAAAGCAGAGGCAACGTCGTCTGAAAACGAAAATCCGCAGGCGCAAGAGCAGGTTTCAGACGACCCCAAAGAAGAAACGCCGCCAATTACCGTCCATATCAACGTATTAAACCCGCAGGTTATCAACCGCAGGGAAGTGTTCTGCATTTCCGAGCAAGACCTGAGCGAGCGTTTAATCAAACGCCTGCGCCCGCACGTCGCCGACGCCGTCAACGGCATGATACGCACTGCCGTGCAGAAACAAATGGCGTTGTTTACCTACCAGCTCCAACAAACCCTCAGCGAACAGGCGCCCGATTTGGTGGAACAGCTTTTGGATTACAACGTGAAAAAAATCCTGAACGACATCAAATACGAAATGAAATACAGTCAGGGAAACAAAAAAGCGTGATAACGCAGCCGCCGCTCCAGGTATCGGACTGAAAATGCTGATTTTTCCGCTGGTTTTGTATATAATGGCGACTCACGTTATCGTGATTTAACTCCTTTCAAATAATTTATGCCCGATGAACCGTCGGGCATTTTTTTGGGCGTGGATTTTATGAACAAAAACAAATGGATTTGGATACTGATTGTTGCCGCCGTGGTAGTCGGTTATCAAAAAATGCAGCAGGGGCGGCAGGGTCAGGCAGCGGATGCCGTACCAACCCAAACGCAGCCCCAAACCCAAGCGGAAAAACGCCAATCCGAGCAGCCTCAATCCGAGCAGTCTGAATCCAAAAAGCCTCAACCGAAGCAGCCGAAGTCCAACCGCCAAGCAGGGCAGGGCAGCGCGGAACAAATATTGCAGCAAGCCTTTGAAAACCAAGAGAGTGATATTCAAGTGAAAGGCGCAGGTACGGTTCTCAAAACGCTGCCCGACGACAACCAAGGCACGCGCCATCAGCGGTTTATCTTGAAACTGTCGAGCGGGCAAACGCTTTTAGTGGCGCACAACATCGACCTCGCCGACAAAATCAAAGGCTTGAAAAAAGGCGATAAAGTCGGCTTCTACGGCGAATACGAATGGTCGGAGCAGGGCGGCGTCCTCCATTGGACGCACCACGACCCCGCAGGCCGCCATGCCGACGGCTGGCTGGAACACGATGGGCGGGTTTATCAATAAAAGCTTGGAACGATTGCAAAAGGTCGTCTGAAAAACGTTTTCAGACGACCTTTTGCCATTCGCCGTCAAACTTGAAAGACGGCGCAAATAAGCGCAAAATGTTAACAAGTTAACCTATGAAGCGCGCAGCTTCCCTCCTTTCCGACATCAAAAAAAACCTGCTGAACAAGATTGGAAAACAAATGAGTAAAAAACTCCACCCACAGACGCTCGCCATACGCGGCGGCAAAGAGCAAACCGAATACCGCGAACACAATCAGGCATTGTTCCTCACCAGCAGCTTCATGTGGGATAACGCCCAACACGCCGCCGATTTGTTTTCCAAAAAAATCAAAGGGTTCACTTATACCCGCACTGCCAATCCGACCACAGCCGCTTTTGAAAAACGCATAGCCGCGTTAGAAGGCGCGGAACGCGCGGTCGCCACTTCAACCGGTATGTCCGCGATTCAGGCGGCATTTTTCACCTTCCTGCAGGCGGGCGATCATGTGATTTCCAGCCGCAGCCTGTTCGGCACGACCGTCGGCTTTATCAACAACATCGTCACCAAATTCGGCATCGAAGTGAGCCATGTGTCGCCGACCGATGTGGACGAATGGAAAGCCGCCGTCAAAGCCAACACCAAACTGCTGTTTTTGGAAACACCTTCCAACCCCTTGGGCGAAGTGGCCGACTTGGAAGCTTTGGCAGAATTGGCGCACAGCATCGGCGCGCTTTTGGTGGTGGACAACAGCCTGCTGTCGCCCGTCGGCTCGCAGCCTTTGAAACACGGCGCGGATATTTCCGTTTCTTCCGCAACCAAAGCCATCGACGGACACGGACGCGTGATGGGCGGCGTGTTGGCGGGTTCGGAAGAATTGATGACGCAGGTCGCAGTTTACTGCAACTCTTGCGGGCTGGCGATGTCGCCGTTTAACGCATGGCAGTTGTTGAGCGGCGTGGAAACCCTGTCGCTGCGTATGGAAAAACAGTTCGACAACGCCCTGAAAATCGCCCAATGGCTGCAAGCGCAGCCGCAGGTTCAAGCCGTTTACTACACCGGATTGCCCGATCATCCGCAGGCGGAGCTTATCCGCAAGCAGCAAAACGGCGGCGGCATCGTCATCGGCTTTGAAGTCGCCGACACTGACGCCGCGTGGAAAATCGTGGACGGCGTCGAACTCTTCTCCCGTACCGCCAACCTCGGCGACGTGCGCTCGACCATTACCCACCCGTGGACAACCACGCACGGCAGAATGCAGCCCGAAGAAAAACTCGCCGCCAATATCCGCCCCGGACTGGTGCGCCTGTCCGTCGGTTTGGAATACGTCGATGATTTGATTGACGATTTGAAACAGGCGTTGGCGCGTTAAGCCAAACGCCCGACTGGCGGCATTTATAGTGGATTAACTTTAAACCAGTACGGCGTTGCCTCGCCTTGCCGTACT
>JUNU01000218.1 GCA_001067655.1 Neisseria lactamica | reverse complement strand
TTGAGCTAAGGCGAGGCAACGCCGTACTGGTTTAAAGTTAATCCACTATAAATCAGGCGGTATTTGTCATTGCATATGACGCTATTGAGGTCGTCTGAAAACAAGGAAACCGTATGTTTGATTTGCACCGAGCTTTAACTGCTGACGGTATTGCGATATGCCGTCCTGCCGACTATGTTTCGGGTAAGAAGGCGTCGCTTGAAGATTATTACCGTGATGTGATTGCACTTTTGACCGACTATCCGCCCGCCCGTTTTTACTTCGTCCGCTTTTCCGATGAAACGGTGTCTATTGATACGCCGCTCGGTGAGGTGCGTTGTTTCGGTAAGTACGGTTACGGCGGAGCTTATTTTATCGTTGGTGTGGACGGACGGGTGTGGCTGTATTCACCCGAGGCGGAAAATGCTTGGGAGAAGGAACTGGTGTTTGCCGGCAGCAGTTTGGATTTGTTTGTGCAGACTTATTGCCGTTTGATGGCAGAAGTGTTCCTGCTCAAGTCAGGCTTTGTTCTAGAAGGTGGGTTGACGAAAGATGGAGAAATAACTGAAAACTTGACCCGTTGGCTGGAGCAAGCCGATCCTGAAGCGGCTGCGGAAGATGCTTTTTGGGGACAGTTGCTGTATGAGCTGGAGGAGGGCTTTTTTCCGTTGATGGATAATCCTGTTACGCGGAATGTCGGTATGCCGGAGCATCGTTATCTGGAGGCAGAGAGGTCGTCTGAAAAATTGTAAAACTTTCCGTTGAGGAAAAGTAGTATAGAGACCCAAGCCATCTAAAATCAATTTAACGCTGTATCTGCGTAACATGACGATCAATGCTATGAACGATAAACTGATTCAAACCTTTGCCAAAACTTTTGGTCTTCCTTACAAACAAGAGCCGCAAGAATTGCCGCCGTTGGAAGGCGGGCGGCATCTGCATTTGGGCGCGTTGGACGAGTTTTACCGCCATATGGACGGCGCGTGGCGGAGTGAAAACCCGCTTGCCGATTATTGGCTGGAAATGGAAACCCTGTTTTTGCAATGGCTGACTTATGCAAGGCTGCCGGATATTTGGAACGATTGGGCGTTTGGCTGGGACCTCAAAGCCGAACAATATCTGCCGATAGAAGGCTGGCGCGAAGAATGGGCAGTGTTTGGCGTAATGTCTGACGATTCGATTCTTTTTGCCGATACCGCTGCACTTGACAGCCCTGTTTATTGGCTGATGACCGGTTACGGCACGGTGGAAAAACGCCGCCTTGTCGCGCCGTCCGTGGCTGCATTGATGCAAACTTTGTTGGCTATTTATGATTTTGAACAGAAATGGCAGGCAGAGGGCAGGGCAGTTTATGATGAAGAAGGCTGTTGTACGGTTGCAGAATTGAGTGCGGCATTGCACGATTTGCTGTACAGAGAACTGCCGCCCGAATGCGCGGCAGGATTTGAAGAAGCGTTTTGGGGATGATGTTGGCTTGAGGTCGTCTGAAAAAACAAATAGCAGATTAAGGAAATTCTGATGAACACCGTTTCCATCCAAAACCTTTCCCACCGCTACGGCAAGACCCTTGCGCTTGACGATGTGTCGCTGGACATTCCGAAAGGCGCGACGGTCGGTTTGATCGGGCCGGACGGTGTGGGCAAATCGACGTTGCTCTCGCTGATGGCGGGGGTGAAGGTGATTCAGGACGGACGGGTGGAAGTGTTGGGCGGCGATATGGCGGACAAGGACGTGCGGCGGGACTTGTCGCACCGCATCGCCTTTATGCCGCAGGGTTTGGGGCGCAACCTGTATCCTACCTTGTCGGTGTATGAGAATATCGATTTCCACGCGCGGCTGTTCGGTTTGGACGGGCAGGAACGCACACGGCAGATTGCGCGGCTGATGGAGGCGACCCGCCTTGCGCCGTTTGCAGGCAGGGCGGCGGGCAAGCTCTCGGGCGGGATGAAGCAGAAGTTGAGTTTGTGCTGCGCGCTGGTGCACAGCCCGGATTTGTTGATTCTGGACGAACCGACCACGGGCGTGGATCCTTTGTCGCGCCGCCAGTTTTGGGCTTTGGTGGACGATTTGCGGCGGGAACACGCGGGCATGACCGTGATTGTGGCGACCGCCTATATTGAAGAGGCGCAGCGTTTCGAGCGGCTGCTGGCGATGGACGCGGGCAGGCTGCTGGAAAACAAGCCTACCGCCGACGTGCTGGCGGATTACGGCACCGATGTGTTGGAAGAGGCCTACGTCAAAATGCTGCCGCCGGAGAAACAGCAGGGTTCGGGCGGTTTGGACATTACGCCGTTCGTCCCTGATCACGATGCGCCGCCCGCGATGGAAGCGCACGGGCTGACCAAGCGTTTCGGCGATTTTACCGCCGTCGATCACGTCAGCTTTACCATTCAAAAGGGCGAGATTTTCGGCTTTCTCGGCAGCAACGGCTGCGGCAAGTCCACCACTATGAAAATGCTGACCGGCCTGCTGGAAGCGACCGAAGGCGAAGCCACGCTGTTGGGCAAGCCGATAGACGCGGGCGGCTTGGATACCAAAATGCGCGTCGGCTATATGTCGCAGGCGTTTTCGCTGTATGAAGAACTGAGCGTGCGCCGCAATCTGGATTTGCACGCCAGACTCTACCAGATGGGCGCTAAAGGCGCGGCGGCGGTGGAAGAAGCCCTGCAACAGTTTGATTTGGCGGACGTTGCCGACACCGCGCCCGCATCGCTGCCGCTGGGCATCCGCCAACGCCTGCAACTTGCCGCCGCCTGCCTGCACCACCCCGAAGTATTGATTTTGGACGAACCGACTTCGGGGGTCGATCCCGCCGCGCGCGATATGTTCTGGCGGCATCTTCTGAAACTCTCCCGCGAAGACAAAATCACCATTTTCGTTTCCACCCACTTTATGAACGAAGCCGCCCGCTGCGACCGCATTTCCTTTATGCACAAAGGCCGCGTGCTGGCGGTGGGCACGCCTGCCGAACTGGCGGCAAGGCAGAATGCGCCGGATTTGGAAGAAGCGTTTGTGCAGTATTTGATTGAAGCGGAAGGAGGAGAAGGTGTGGAAAGCAGTGAAAGGCCGTCTGAAAACGAACATAGTGGGTTTCGCCAAAACGCGGAATCCGATGATGGGCATTCCGAATTTTTAGACGGCCTTCAAGAAAAAAACGCAACGTCGTCTGAAACCCCCGACACCCAAAACTTCAAATACCGCTTCTCCATGATTTGGACCTTTGCCCGCCGCGAAGCCAAAGAGCTCCTACGCGACAAAATCCGCCTGTTTTTCGCCGTGTTCGGTCCGCTGATTATCATGGCGTCGGTATCGTGGGGGATTTCGTTTGACGTGCGGAATCTGAAATTCGCCGTTTACGACCGCGACCAAACTGCCGCCAGCCGCGAGCTGGTCGAATATTTCGACGGTTCGCGCTACTTCCTCCAACAGCCGCCGATACGGTCCGAAGCCGAAATCGACACCGTGCTCAAAAGCTCCGGCGCCATATTGGTCATCGATATTCCGAGCGGTTTCGGGCGCGATTTGGCGCGCGGGCTCAAACCCGAAGTCGGGTTTTATGTGGACGGCTCCATGCCGTTTAACGCCACCAATATCCGCGGCTACATCGGCAGCCTGATCACCGCCTACACCAAAGACCGCATCGCCGAAAGCGGGCTGCCCGTTTCGCTCAAAGCCCCCGCCGGCATCGAACCGCGCTTTATGTACAATCAGGATTTTGACAGCATCAACGCCATCGCCCCGGGCGTGATGATGCTGGTGTTGATGATGATACCCGCCATGATGTCGGCGGTCGGCGTGGTGCGCGAACGCGAAATCGGTTCCATCGCCAATTTCTACGCATCGCCCGCCGCCGTGGCGCAATATCTGATCGGCAAACAGCTTCCCTATATCGCCGTCGGCATGGTCAACTTCGCCGCCATGATGCTGATGATTATTTACCTGTTCGGCGTGCCGCTCAAAGGCTCGTTTGCCGGACTCGCCGTCGGCACGCTCTTGATGGTGTCCGCCAGCACCGCGCTGGGGCTTTTGATTTCCTGCTTCGTGCGCTCACAGCTCGCCGCCATTTTCGCCACCGCCATTATCACCATGATCCCCGCGCAAACCTATTCCGGCTTTCTCTACCCGCTGTCCACCATGGAAGGCGGCGCGCTGATTATCGGCAAAACCTTCCCGTCGTCGTGGTACTACACCGTCAGCGTCGGCAGCTTCACCAAAGGGCTGCACACCGCCGACCTGCTGCATGAATACGCCGCCATCGCCGCCTTTGCCGCCACCAGCCTGATTTTGGCGTGTGTGTTGTTGAAGAAGCAGGAGAAGTGAGAGGTCGTCTGAAAACTCAGCAGGCGGGTATGGATGTCCACCCCGAACCTTAACCCACTATAAAGGAAGAAACGCCATGAACCGAATAACCCTGTTTGACGGACTGGCCGAACGCTACGGCGCGGCGGCGGAATATCCGTGGGCGAAATCTCCCGACTTTGCCGTGTTCCGCCACACGGGCAACCGCAAATGGTTCTGCCTTTATATGCCCGTGCCGTCTGAAAAACTGGGCATGGGCGAGGGCGGTCTGACGAAAATCGTCAACGTCAAATGCCGCCCCGAACACATCGGCGCATGGCGCGCGACGGCAGGCATCTTGCCCGCCTACCACATGAACAAAGAACATTGGTTGAGCATCGTATTGGCGCAAACGCCCGCAGAAAACGTGTGGCGGCTGATAGATGACAGCTTCGTGCTGACGCGCTAGGATTGATTAACTCCACTCATTAGATACAAGAGAACATGATGACTGACATTACCCTTATCCCCGTTCAAGAACACGAAAAAGACGAGTTTATCCGCGTCTTGCAGCAGTCGTTCAGATTGGCGGTGGCAGACGATTTGGACGACGGAGAAGAAGTTATCAGCCGAGAAGAAATCGAAGAATCTATGAATGCACCCAAAGCAGAGAGCTATCACATTGTTGCCGACGGCGAAAAAGCGGGCGGCGCGGTAATTGTCGTCAATGCCGAAACGGAGTGCGGTTCGTTGGATTTACTGTTTATGTTCCCGCAGAAACACGGGAGCGGCTTGGGCGGGAAAGCGTGGCGGGCGATAGAGCGGCTGCACCCCGAAGTACGCGTGTGGGAAACGCATACGCCGTATTTTGAGAAGCGCAATATCCATTTCTACGTCAATAAATGCGGCTTTAAAATCGTAGAGTTTTTCAATCCGCACCACCCCGATACCACTAGACCGCAAGCAGAGGGGCAAGATGAAGCGTTTGAATATTTCTTCCGTTTTGAAAAAGAAATGCCGCAACAGCCGTAGGATGTGCTTCCTTGTCTTGAGCTTTTCAGACTTTATTTATTAAATTTCAGGAGAAAACATGAAAACCATAGGCATCATCGGCGGCATGAGTCCCGAAAGCACCGTGCTCTACTACCAAATCATCAACCGCGAAACCAACCGTCGTTTGGGCGGCAACCGCAGCGCCAAAATCCTGCTCGACAGCGTGGATTTTGAAGAAATCGTCCGTTTGCAGAAAAGTGGCGACTGGGTGGCGGCAGGAAACGTGTTGGCGCAAAGCGCGCGGAAGCTGGAAGCGGGCGGCGCGGATTTTTTGCTGCTCGCCACCAACACCATGCACAAAGTCGCCCCCGCCATCGAACAGGCGGCCGGCATCCCCTTGCTGCACGTCGTCGATGCCACCGCCGCCGCCATCAAACGGCAGGGCTTGTCCGCCGTCGGCCTGCTCGGCACGCGCTTTACTATGAGCGACGGTTTTTATACGGAGCGCATGGGTTCGCAGGGCGTACAAACCATAGTGCCGACCGCCGCCGAACAAGACGAAATCCACCGCATTATTTTTGACGAACTGTGCCTGAACCGCATCCGCCCCGAATCCGCCCGCTACTTTTACGACGTGATAGGTCGTCTGAAAAACGAAGGCGCGCAGGGCGTGATACTCGGCTGCACCGAAATCTGCCTGCTTGTGAACGAAACCGACAGCCCGCTGCCCGTGTTCGACAGCACCGCCATCCATGCGCTCTCGGCAGTGGATGCGGCGCTGGCGGAATAACACGGCAAACGCCGTTTTGTTTAAAGGAACAGGCTGTAAAGCCGAAAAAACAGCCGGACGGTTTTTCAGACGGCCTTTGAGAAAGCAATCCACCAACAGGAATCCCCATGCGTACCCTGAAAAACATTCTGACCCTGATGCTCAAAGAGTTCCGCAGCGTGCTGACTGATCCGGTGCTGATGGTGCTGATTGCGTATATCTTTACCGCTACGATTTATCAGATGGCGCAGGTGGGCGCGGATTTGAAAAATGCCACCGTCGGCATCATCGACCAAGACCGTTCGGTTTTGTCCATGCGTATCCGCGATGCCGTGCAGCATCCGTTTTTCAAACCGGTAGAGGACGTGCGGCGCGAGGATTCGGACGAATTGATGGATAAGGGCGAGTTCACCTTTATTTTGGAAGTGCCGCCCAATTTCCAGCGCGACATGGCGGCGGGGCGCAATCCTGATTTGCAGCTTTTGGTTGACGCGACGTCGATGACGCAGGCGGGGGTGGGCGCGTCGTATCTTTCGCAAATTATCAACCGCGAAATTTACGAATTCACCGGCGTGACGCGGCCGGAGTTAATCAACCCCGTCATTAACACTTATTACAATCCCAACGGCGAGAGCTCGTGGTTCATGCCGACTTCGCAAATCGGCTCGATGTCGTGTATGTTGCTGATTTTATTGACGGGGGCGGCGGTTATCCGCGAACGCGAACGCGGTACAATCGAGCATCTGCTGGTTATGCCGGTCAATGCGTTCGAACTGATGATGGGCAAAGTGCTGGCAAATGCCGCCGTGATTTGGGTGGCGGCGTTGTCGTCGCTGTGGTTTATCGTACATTTGGGCATAGGCGTACCGCTCATCGGCTCGGTGCCACTTTATGCGGTAGGGCTTGCGTTGTTCCTGTTTTCGGTGGCGTCACTGGGCATCATGATTGCCACGTTCGCATCGACGATGGGGCAGTTCGGTATGCTGATGCTGCCGGTGTATATCGTGATGAACCTGTTTGCCGGCGGCGCATCCCCGCGCAGCAACATGCCTTACGCGGCGCAACTGATCAGCGAATACTGGCCGTTGACGCAGTTCGTCAAATTTTCGCAAGACATCCTGTTCCGCGGCGCGGGGATTGAAATCGTATGGGGACATATGCTGATCATGGGCTGTATCGGCGTAGGATTCTTGTGGCTGGCATTGTTGCGGTTTCAAGGGATGTTGGAGAGGCAGGGTTGAGGTCGTCCCGCCAAGGATCGCTAAAAAGCAAACCTGACGGTTCGCTGCCCTCTCCCTAGCCCTCTCCCACGGGGAGAGGGAGTTGAGGATGCCGAACCCCGACCATTTTTGGGGTCTCCGGCAAATTTGTTCCCTCTCCCCGTGGGAGAGGGTTAGGGAGAGGGCGGTAAGCCGCAGGCTTACATTCAGGTTTCGCAAAAAATCTTCTGAAAGGTCGCTCCAACAGGAGATCGCGCACTCTGAAACCGTCGCGGCAAATTTTATAGTGGATTAACTTTAAACCAGTACGGCGTTGCCTCGCCTTGCCGTACT
>JUNU01000217.1 GCA_001067655.1 Neisseria lactamica | reverse complement strand
ATCTGTACTGTCTGCGGCTTCGTCGCCTTGTCCTGATTTAGTTAATCCACTATACATACGGCAGGAATCGAATCCATCAAAAAGGTCGTCTGAAAAACAAAATGTTCAGACGACCTTTTTGTCTGCTCCGTTTTCAACATTCCACAACGCGGACGGAGACGGGGACGGCTTTTTTCTGGAGGGTGATGGCGAGTCCGGCAAGCGAGGTTTCTTTGTAGGTGGACTTCATGTCGCGTCCTGTTTGCAGCATGGTTTGGATGACTTCGTCGAGCGAGACTTTTTTGTCTGTGCCGTCTTCCAGCAGGGCGAGGGTGCCGAGTTTGAGGGCTTTTTCGGCGGCGATGCCGTTGCGTTCGATGCAGGGGATTTGCACCAATCCGCCGACGGGATCGCAGGTCAGGCCCAAATGGTGTTCCATTGCCATTTCGGCGGCGTTTTCCACTTGTTTGGGCGTGCCGCCGATGACTTCGGCGTATGCGCCTGCCGCCATGGAGCAGGCGACGCCGACTTCGCCTTGGCAGCCGACGTCTGCGCCGGAGATAGAGGCGTTGGTTTTGTAGAGGATGCCGATGGCGCCTGCGGTGAGCAGGAAGTTTTCGACGCGCTCTTGCGTGGCGTGCGGGTTGAACTTGCGGAAGTAGTGCAGGACGGCGGGGATGATGCCGGCGGCACCGTTGGTCGGGGCGGTAACGACGCGTCCGCCGGCGGCGTTTTCTTCGTTGACCGCCATGGCGTAAACCATAGGCCAAAGTTGGGTGTTGACGATTTCGGTTTCGCGCAGGGCTTTGAGTTTGGCGGCGAGCTGCGGGGCGCGGCGGCGGACGTTCAAGCCGCCGGGCAGTTCGCCGTCTGCCGCCAGCCCGCGTTTGATGCAGCCTTCCATAACGTCGGCAACGCCGGCGACGCGGCGGCGGATTTCGGCTTCGCTGCAACCGGCAAGCGCGGCTTCGTTTGCCAACACAGCTTCGGAGATGTCGAGCTGGTTCATGCGGCATTGGGCGAGCAGTTCGGCGCAGCTGGTGTAAGGGTAGGGGACTGGACGCGTTTGTTCGGCTTGTTTGTCAAACTCTTGATCGGTAACGATAAAGCCGCCGCCGACGGAGTAGTAAATTTGTTCTTTGAGTTTGCCGCCGTCTTTGCTGTAGGCGGTGAAATTCAGTCCGTTCGGGTGTTTGGGCAACACTTGGTCGCCGCGTATGTTCAGGTCGCGGTCGAGGTTGAAGCTGATTTCGCGTCCGTTGAGGCGGAGGATGTGTTGCGTGCGGATGCGTTCGAGACGGTCGGGGATGTCGGCGAGGGGGATGTCGTGCGGCAGGCTGCCTTCCAAGCCGAGCAGGAGGGCGTCGAATGTGCCGTGTCCGCGTCCTGTCAGCGCCAGCGAGCCGTAAATGTCGATGACGATGCGCTCGGTTTGCGCGTCCAGCCCCGATTGTTTGAGGTCGTCTGAAAAGGCGGCGGCGGCTTTCATGGGGCCGACGGTGTGGGAGCTGGAGGGGCCGATGCCGATTTTGAAAATGTCGAAAATGCTGATCATGATGTGTTTTCCCTCAATGTTGACTGTTTGTGTGACGGGATGCGGATGTTGTCTGTTTGTCGGGTGGTTTGATGTGTCGCGTGGGTTAAGGCTCGTTTTCACGCGACTGAAAGTCTGCGTATTTTAGCCTTTTTTGTCGGACGGATGATGCGCGGGCTGCCGTCGCGCAAAGGGTCGTCTGAAATTTTCTTCTGTGGCTAATGCAGCCTAACATCGCCGTCGCAAAAGTATACGGCATTATCCTGTTTTGCAGGGCGGGCGGATAGTGGGGTGGATGGTTGGTGACGGATTTATAGTGGATTAACTTTAAACCAGTACGGCGTTGCCTCGCCTTGCCGTACT
>JUNU01000216.1 GCA_001067655.1 Neisseria lactamica | reverse complement strand
CGACGTTGCCGCTGCCGTTGGCGACGGTTTGGCGGCAGAGGACGGCTTCGTTCAACAGGGTCGTCTGAACTTTGGCTTCATCGGGGGTTTTGGGATGAAGGCCCCAGTTTTGCTGTTTGCCCAGTAAGACGGTATTGTCGGCCGACTCTTCAGACTGTTTGTTGTCGGTTTCGGCAAAGAGGTCGGTATCGGCGGTGCGGTAGTTGTAGTCGGCACTGCGTATGCCTTCGACGATGGGGTTGTGGCGGATGCTTAAGTTGAAGAGTGCTTCGGTACCGACGCTTTCCAGTCCGGCATGGGGACGGTAGGAAACGGGCAGGCTTTGGTCGCGGAAGTAGTGTTCGGGACTGTCGCCGAAGACGACCACATCACCA
>JUNU01000215.1 GCA_001067655.1 Neisseria lactamica | reverse complement strand
AGCCGAGGCTGAACGTAAAGCGGCTGAGGAAGCTGAAAAGGCCAAAGCCGAGGCAGAACGTAAGGCTGCTGAAGAAGCTGAAAAAGCAAAAGCTGAGGCAGAACCTAAAGCCGCCGAAGCTGTTGCAACCCAACAAATCGACGGCTATTACAGCAAAATTTCCCCATCAGGAATGGAAGGCGACGATATTTCCCATACCGGCGACATCAATATTCTTGAATTGGACGGACAAAAAATCCCGCTGTTGCCCGAAACTGAGCCTCAAAGGGCTGAAGTATTCGGTAATGTGAACGAAAAATCTGTCCTGGTTGCCGCCACTCATCTGAAATACGGCCGCTACGGGTTTTATGGCTTGAAAAATGGAGATACTGACATCCATACATCGTATATGTTCTACCAAGGCGTTATTACTCCGGAAGCAGCGATGCCTCAAGAGGGTCAGGCTTTTTACCGTGGTTATGCGCTTTACAGCGATGTCGGACAAGTCAATAGGTTCGGAAACTCCATCTTTATGGTGGACTTCGGTCTCAAATCCCTCTCCGGTGCGGTTTATTCCGAAAACGGTGAATTTGATGAAGTGAAGCTGGAAGGTCAAATCGCCGGCAACCGCTTCTTCCATGTGGATGAGAAGGAACAAAAAATCATGTCGGGTATGTTCCTCGGCGCTCAAGCAGAAGAGCTTACCGGTCGATTCGATCATCTTCTGGAATCTAAAAACGGTACGTTCGGCGCCGCCATGCTGAAAGACTGATTTTTACCGCATCATCAGCTCAAAAGGTCGTCTGAAAACTTGGAAATCAGGTTTTCAGACGACCTTTTTCCGTTCCCGTCCAAGAAGCAGCCCATAAAATGCTACAATACCGCTTTGATTTTTTTGCTCGCATCATCATGAAAAAAGCCCCCAAATCCTTTGAAGAAGCCCTCGCCCGCCTCGAAACCCTGACCCAGTCCATGCAAAGCAGCGAAATGCCGCTGGAAGACGCTTTGGCAGCCTATCAGGAAGGCAACGAGCTGGTCAGATACTGCCAAACCAAGTTGGCGGAAGTCGAACAAAAACTGCAAGTATTGGACGCGGGCGAACTGAAGGAGCTGAACCTTGAACCCGGCGAATGAATTGAAAGTATGGCAGCAAAAAGCCCAAGCGCAGACCGAATTGCTGCTGGAGCGTTTCCTGCCGTCTGAAAAACAAGTGCCGCACACGCTGCACGAAGCCATGCGTTACGTTACCCTCGGCGGCGGCAAACGGCTGCGCCCGCTCTTGGTGCTCGCCGCGTCCGAATTGGGCGATGCCGACCAAAACGCCGTCGAACAAGCCATGGCGGCAATCGAAATGGTGCATGTCTATTCCTTGGTTCACGATGATATGCCCGCAATGGACAACGACAGCTTGCGGCGCGGCAAACCGACCTGCCATGTGAAATACGACGAAGCCACCGCCCTCTTGGTCGGCGACGCGCTGCAAACCCAAGCCTTCGACGTATTGAGCCGTCCGACCGGACTACCCGCCGAACGCCAAATCGCCATGTTGTCCACGCTCGCCAAAGCATCCGGCAGCCTCGGCATGGCGGGCGGACAAGCCATCGACCTTGCCAACGTCGGCAAAGCCATGAACCAGGCGCAGTTGGAACAAATGCACAGCCTCAAAACCGGCGCCCTCATCCGCGCCGCCGTCGTATTGGGCGCACTTGCCTGCCCCGATTTGGATTCAGACGACGTCCAGACCTTAGACAACTACGCCGCCAAACTCGGCTTGGCGTTCCAAGTCATCGACGATGTATTGGACTGCGAAGCCGACACCGCCACTCTGGGCAAAACCGCCGGCAAAGACAGCGATAACGACAAACCCACCTACGTCAAACTGATGGGCCTGCAAGCCGCCCGCGCCTACGCCGAAACACTGACCGCCGAAGCCGCCGCCCTGCTCGAACCCTTCGGCGCAAAAGCCCTGCATCTGTGGCTCTTGGCGGAATTTGTCACTGCGCGGAAAAATTAAACGTTTGAAATCATTTTTCTTTTAGCTACGGAGACATCAAAGATCGTCTGAAAAATCAGTTCCAAGATTTTCAGACGACCTTTTTGTATAGGGACGGCGTTCAATGAATCATGCTTTTATAGTGGATTAACTGAGATTAAAATGTGGATAAGTTGTGCCAAGCAGTGGATTTTACAGGGTGCTTTCCCCGCCCTTCTGCGCCCGCAAACATCCGTCTTTAGAACCGAAGTTTATCGTTGAGATTTCCATAACAAGCGTGCCGCAAATTGAAAGATTCAAATAAAAAGGTCGTCTGAAAACCAAGAATTTTGGGTTTTCAGACGACCTTTTCTCTGATTCAGACAAATCAAATATCGTAAGTGGTCGATGCGGTATCGCCGCCTTTGCCTGTCCAGTTGGTATGGAAGAACTCGCCGCGCGGTTTGTCAGTGCGCTCGTAGGTGTGCGCGCCGAAGTAGTCGCGTTGGGCTTGCAGCAAGTTGGCGGGCAGGCGTTCGGTGGTGTAGCCGTCAAGGAAGGTAATCGCAGAAGCCATGCAGGGCATGGGGATGCCGCATTCGATGGCTTTGGCGACCACTTTGCGCCATGCGGGCAGGCAGTTTTCCAATACGCCTTTGAAATAGGGGTCGGAACCCAAGAACACTAAATCGGGATTGGCTTCGTATGCGTCGCGGATGTTGCCCAAGAACGCGCTGCGGATGATGCAGCCTTCGCGCCACAGAAGGGCGGTGTTGCCGTAGTTCAATGCCCAATCGTTGTTTTCGCTGGCTTCGCGGATGAGCATGAAGCCTTGTGCGTAGGAGATGATTTTGGATGCCAACAGGGCTTGGCGCAGGGCTTCGACCCATGCGGCTTTGTCGCCATCAACGGGGGTAACGGTTTTACCGAACAAGCGGCCGGTTTGAACGCGCTGGTCTTTGAACGCGGATACGCAGCGAGCGAACACGGCTTCGGAAATCAGTGTCAGCGGGATGCCCAAATCGAGGGCGTTGATGCCGGTCCATTTGCCTGTGCCTTTTTGTCCGGCGGTATCGAGGATTTTTTCGACTAAAGGTTCGCCATTTTCGTCTTTGTAGCCCAAAATCGCGGCGGTGATTTCAATCAGGTAGGAATCCAGCTCGGTTTGGTTCCATTCGCTGAAAATGCGGTGCATTTCGTCGTAGCTCAGACCCAAGCCGTCTTTCATGAATTGATACGCTTCGCAAATCAACTGCATATCGCCGTATTCGATGCCGTTGTGCACCATTTTGACGAAATGACCCGCGCCGTCGCGACCGACCCAGTCGCAGCAGGGTTCACCTTGCGGGGTTTTGGCGGCAATGGCTTGGAAGATGGGTTTGACGGCGGGCCATGCGGCTTCGTCGCCGCCGGGCATGATGGACGGACCGTGACGCGCGCCTTCTTCGCCGCCGGAAACGCCCGCGCCGATAAAGCGGATGCCTTTTTCCGCGAGCTCATGGGTGCGGCGGGTGGAATCGGGATAGTTGGCGTTGCCGCCGTCAATAATAATGTCACCTTGCTCCAAAAGCGGGACAAGTTGCTCGATAAAGTCGTCAACGACAGAACCTGCGCGTACCATCATCATGATTTTGCGTGGTTTTTCCAGTTTATCCACTAAGTCTTGCAATGAATAGGCACCGATAATGTTGGTGCCTTTGGCTGCGCCGTTGAGAAAATCGTCTACTTTAGCAGTGGTCCGGTTGTACGCCACGACTTTGAAACCGCGATCGTTCATATTCAAAATCAAATTTTGACCCATAACGGCCAAGCCGATGACGCCGATATCGCCTTTCATTGATGGAAGCTCCATTATTAATTTAATTTATCAGCCGTAACTCTATCTGATTTACAGAGGTTTAACAATCCTTAACTATCTAATTTTTTGAAAAGATGCCTTTACGTTGCGGGCTTTGCCTGCGTGTTGGGAAACAAACTATAAATAAGATTTTAAATAATAAATAGATGATTATATTGAGTCGCGATTTTTCTTGTGTATAACTTTGATTCCTTTTTCAGTTCAATAAGTTGAATGCAGATTTTGGATGCGGATAAACTGCTGTTTGCCTTGTTCGCAGATGTGGATAATTTTGAAATCCGGTTTGGTTTTGTGTATAACTTTCCGGCTATACACACAGCCTGCCGGTTTTATACCGGGCTCAAACGGAACTGTCCGAAGAGATAAACAGTCCAATCGGTTTTCATGTTTCAGACGACCTTTTGTGTTTTTCAACCACAGGTCGTCTGAAAAATATCTCAACTAAAAGGGAGCAGATATGAAATTTTCTTTTGGATTAAACCTGTCGGCAGCTTTGGTTTTGGCAGCGTGCGCGCACCAGCCGATGCAGAAACCTGATGCCGCGCCTGTGCCGACGGCTGTGGATAACCGTGCGCCGGAACAAGGGACGGGGCTGACCGAGCAGAAATTGATCCGCGCCAAGCATTATATGGCGGCGTCTGCCAATCCGTTGGCGACCGAGGCGGGATACGAGGTTTTGAAACGCGGCGGCAGCGCGATAGATGCGATGATCGCCATGCAGACCACGCTGGGACTGACCGAGCCGCAGTCTTCCGGTTTGGGCGGCGGCGCGTTTTTGGTGTATTGGGACAATAAGGCGAAAAAACTGACGACGTTTGATGCCCGAGAAACGGCGCCGAAAGCGGCAACGCCGGCGCTTTTCTTGGATGAAAACGGCAAGCCGATGGGCTTTATGAACGCAGTGGTCGGCGGCCGTTCGGTCGGTGTGCCGGGGATTCCGAAGCTGCTGGAAGATGTCCACAAGCGTTACGGCAAATTGCCTTGGGCAAGTCTGTTTGACAAACCGATTGCTTTGGCAGAACAAGGCTTTACCGTTTCACCACGCATGGCGAAATCCATCGAGCAGAATCTGGAGCCTTTGAAACGCTATCCGCAAACCGCCGCGTATTTCCTGCCCGACGGCAAGCCTTTGGCAGCGGGAACGGTGTTGAAAAACCCTGAATTTGCCCGCTCCGTACGCCTGTTGGCGGAAAAAGGCAGCGCGCCGTTTTATCAGGGGGCGCAGGCGCAGAATATTGTCCGTGCCGTTACCGGCGCTGTGGATAACCCCGGCAAAATCAGTATGGCGGATTTGAAAAACTACCGCGTTATCGAGCGCGAACCAGTTTGCGCGCCGTATCGTGAATACGAAGTCTGCGGCATGGGCGCGCCAAGTTCGGGCGCGATTGCTTTGGGCGAGATTTTGGGCGTCCTGCAAAATCAGGATATGAAGGCATTAGGCGCGGAAAATATCCACAGTTGGCGCTGGATAGGCGATGCGTCGCGGATTGCGTTTGCCGACCGCGATTATTACGTCGGCGATCCCGCGTTTGTCAACGTCCCGACCCGTGCCTTGATTTCGCAGGCTTACCTGAAACCGCGCGCCGAAGAAATCCGCCAATCCGACAAGGCGTTGGAGAACATTCAGGCAGGCAAGTTCGGCAAGGCATACGCGCAGGGTATGGCGGTAGAGCTGCCGTCCACCAGCCATTTGGTGGTTGTGGATAAAGACGGCAACGTCGTGTCGATGACGACTTCGATTGAAAACGCGTTCGGCTCGGGACTGATGGCAAACGGCTATCTGCTCAACAATGAATTGACCGATTTTGCTTTCAACCCTGTCGGCGCGGACGGTAAAACGGTGGCCAACAGCGTGGCGGGCGGCAAACGGCCGCGTTCTTCGATGGCGCCGACCATTGTGATGAAAGGCGGCAAGCCTTATCTGGCGGTCGGTTCGCCCGGCGGCAGCCGCATCATCGGTTTCGTCGCCAAAACGCTGTTGGCGCATATCGACTGGGGCATGGACATTCAAGCGGCAATCTCCCTGCCGAATATGCTCAATCGCGGCAGCCAGTATGAAATCGAGGAAAAAACCGCTGCGGCGGACAAAGCGGCAGCATTGGAAAAACTGGGCTACAAAGTCCAAGTCCGCGATTTGAATTCCGGCGTACAAGGCATTGTGATCGGCAAAGACGGTTTGCTCGGCGGTGCCGACCCGCGCCGCGAAGGCAAAGTCATGGGCGATTGATCACTGATTAGCTTGTGGATAAAAGGTCGTCTGAAATCCGAATTTGGGTTTTCAAACGACCTTTTTTACCGCTGGAGAAAAGCTATGGATAAAATGTGTATAAAATTTGAGAAAAAATATAATCTTTCTATTTTTCAGAAGGATAGATTAGATAGTCATGTGGATAATCATGTTTGAAATATTGGCGGAAGATGGTTTTGTTTTATTGAAAGGTCGTCTGAAAACTTAAAACCAAGATTTCAGACGACCTCTATTGAATAAAAATGCTGTGGACGAACAATCATCCACAACCTTTTTGTACACCGTCTTATCTCAAGCCGCCGGCAGCTCGTGGAAGGCGGACGGCAAATCTTCGTCGTCGGCGAATTCCACCCATTCGTAAGCGGTTTCGTCCGCCAAAACCGCACGCAATAAAGCGTTGTTGATGGCGTGGCCGGATTTGTAGCCTTCAAATGCGCCGATAATCGGGTGTCCGACGATATACAAATCGCCGATGGCATCGAGGATTTTGTGGCGGACAAACTCGTCGGGATAACGCAAACCTTCCGGATTTAAAACGTCCATGTCGTCAATCACGATGGCGTTGTTCAAATTGCCGCCCAGTCCGAGATTGTGGGCGCGCATCATTTCCACTTCGTGCATAAAGCCGAAGGTGCGCGCGCGCGCGATTTCGTCGATGTAGGACTTGCCCGCGAAATCGATTTCAAAAGTGGGCGAGCTGCGGTTGAAAACCGGATGGTCGAATTCGATGGTCAGCGTCACTTTAAAGCCGTCATACGGCGTAAAGCGCACCCATTTGCCCGCTTCCTTGACTTCGACAGGCTTGAGGATTTTCAAAAACCGCTTTTGCGCCTTTTGATCGACAACGCCCGCATCTTGCAAAAGATAAATAAACGGCAGGCTGGAGCCGTCCATAATCGGGATTTCGGGCGCGTTTAACTCAATCAGCGCATTGTCGATGCCGTAGGCGGACAGCGCGGACATGATGTGTTCAATCGTGCCGACGCGCACGCCTTTATCGGTTACGATGGTGGACGACAGGCGCGTATCGTTGATGAGGTAGGGCGTAAGTTTGATGGTTTCGCCCATTTCGCCGTCCAAATCGGTACGGCGGAAGGAAATCCCGCTGTTTTCAGGTGCAGGATGCAGGGTCAGCGCGACCCGTTCTCCCGAATGCAATCCGACGCCGGTTACGCTGATGGATTTTGCTAAAGTTCGTTGCAGCATAAACCGCCTCCTTAGTAATCATTGGTTTGATGTTTGGATAATACGATAAAAAGGAAAAAATAATCCATTATTTTTAATAGTATTTGCTAATGTAGGCGTTTCAGAACTATAGATTTTTCAGACGACCCTTTGTACCGGTAAGATTATCCACAATATGTCGTGTAATCCGAGTGGAAAAATCCGATTTTATCCACAGAAATATTCAAACGATTACAGATTATCCGACTTTGTTCTCACACAAAACAAAACTTGAACGCAGCCTTTAAATGAATACAATAATTTGATTATACAATCAGTAATCAGGTTATCCACAAAATAGGGACGTACTCATCAGAATCACCATTTTTTTAAATAATTACATATTAATTTTAAAAACAGGCCGGAATTTATCCCCAAATATGGCTGCAAATCTTGCCAATGTACGTTTTCAGACGACCTATTTCATGGTTTTTTTATTTAAATCAAACATTTTTAAAGTAGCCTCGTGTAATTCTAGGTAGTAGTTTTATTTCAGGATACAATGCCCTTACTGAAATTCTTCCCCTTTCCCTATTAAAGGAGTATCAAAATGAGTATCAAAGTAGCGATTAACGGTTTCGGCCGCATCGGCCGTCTGGCATTGCGTCAAATTGAAAAAGCCGAAGGTATCGAAGTCGTCGCCGTTAACGACCTGACCCCTGCCGAAATGCTGCTGCACCTTTTCAAATACGACAGCACCCAAGGCCGCTTCCAAGGTACTGCCGAATTGAAAGACGATGCCATCGTGGTGAACGGCAAAGAAATCAAAGTCTTCGCCAATCCGAATCCTGAAGAATTGCCTTGGGGCGATTTGGGCGTGGACGTCGTCCTCGAATGTACCGGCTTCTTTACCAGCAAAACCAAAGCAGAAGCCCACATCCGCGCAGGTGCGCGCAAAGTCGTTATTTCCGCGCCCGGCGGCAATGACGTAAAAACCGTCGTATATGGCGTGAACCAAGACATTTTGGACGGCAGCGAAACCGTTATCTCCGCCGCTTCCTGCACCACCAACTGCCTTGCCCCGATGGCGGCAGTCCTGCAAAAAGAATTCGGCGTAGTCGAAGGTCTGATGACCACCATCCACGCCTACACCGGCGACCAAAACACCCTTGACGCACCGCACCGCAAAGGCGATTTACGCCGTGCCCGTGCCGCCGCGCTCAACATCGTGCCCAACAGCACCGGCGCCGCTAAAGCCATCGGTTTGGTTATCCCTGAATTGAACGGCAAACTCGACGGCTCCGCCCAACGCGTCCCCGTTGCCACCGGCTCGCTGACCGAATTGGTTTCCGTCCTCGAACGCCCTGTAACCAAAGAAGAAATCAACGCCGCGATGAAAGCTGCCGCCAACGAATCTTACGGCTACACCGAAGATCAAATCGTTTCTTCCGACGTCGTCGGCATCGAATACGGCTCGCTCTTCGACGCGACCCAAACCCGCGTAATGACCGTAGGCGACAAACAATTGGTAAAAACCGTCGCTTGGTACGACAACGAAATGTCCTACACCTGCCAACTCGTCCGTACTTTGGAATACTTCGCAGGCAAAATCTAAAGGATTTCGGATTGGGTAAACCAGTCTGTGGATAAGTAAGAGAAAAGGTCGTCTGAAAATTTTTTCAGACGACCTTGTTTTTACCTTCAATCTACTCCCTCTCCCGTCCGGCGGGAGAGGGTTGGGGAGAGGGTGGCTCTACGGGCTGAACGAATTTAATTTTATCTAAACCCACAAAGCCACCCCCATCCTAACCTTCCCCCGTCCGACGAGGAAAGGGATAGGTTGCCGTTGCAGCTACGAGTAGCGTGGGCTTTGCCCACGAAATAAAATGCAAGGACAACCACCCCATTCGAATGGTTAAACGGTAGGATTCGTGGGCAAAGCCCACGCTAATTGAATAAGATTCGCTTTGATTAAATATAGTAGATTAACTTTAAACCAGTACGGCGTTGCCTCGCCTTAGCTCAAAGAGAACGATT
>JUNU01000214.1 GCA_001067655.1 Neisseria lactamica | reverse complement strand
GCAAATGGGATAAACGGTAGAAAGGTCGTCTGAATGGAGGTTTTCAGACGACCTTGATAGCTGCTTGGTTTTTAGCCTAATCTATACTTGTATTATCTAAGATAACAGAATCATGACAGTAAGCTTTTTAGCCATTCAATGAACCGATCAAACCAACTTCCTTTATTTTCATGTAAAGATTCCTGTTCAGATTGGATGGCAACTCTATCTACACATTGACCTCTAGTGTAATCTTGAACCCTAAAATGATCATCTTGATCTTTTTTAAGGCAAATTGTATCTCCAAAACCAGTGAAATTCGGCTCTATCCTTAATTGTTCATTTTTATTTACATTAGGGCGAAGCCTAATTGCATAAACTTGCCCATCTTCTAATTTTAAATTTGGAAAGTTTGAAGAATTCAACATAATACATTTTTCTTTGGTCGGGTAATTTTCTTCAAATGTTGTCTCATAGAGCATGCTATCCATATTTTCTGAAAAAACTTGAGATATATCTATGAAATACGCACCAATCAAGCCGATTTTTTCAATATAAAGGCAAGGATTATTATTAACCATCCTGATGCTAACTACACCATCTGCGTTAGGGGCTTTGGAAAAAGCATTGCAATTAACTGTAAATAACAAAATTGACAATGCAGTAAATAGTTTTATGTACATAGAAATTTCAAGTAAGCAAAACAGCTATTGTAACGAATACGAAGCAAAGGTCGTCTGAAAACTTTCAGACGACCTTTATGAAAGTTGGGGTTCCAATTCAATCTACACCCTACACCTGTTATGTAAACAATGCGGTGTTTTCTTACATCTTTTTCTTTAGTATTTTTATCCTGATTTAAACCGAAACCAATATACCCGCTAGTCGTAGTCGAAAGGTTCGAATTCTTCGTCCAGCCGTTCGCATGAGATGAACTGTTGCTCGGCGGCTTTGGTTTCTTCATCGCTCAACATGAACAATCCGCCCCATCGGTCTTTTTGATAGGGTTTTTGATAGGTTTGGCGGAGGAATTCATATTGTTCGGCGGAGAGATAGGGGCGGTGGCTTTCCAATTGTGCAAACAGTTGCTCTCGGTAGGTTTCAGGAGAAAGACCGTCGGTGGGGTAATAGTCGGCTTGGGCTTGGAGCAGCCTGCGGAAGATAAAGTCTGCTAAGTTTGCGGCTTCTGCTACGCTGAAGTCGTCATCGTGATACAGGCGTGTGATACATGGCTCGCCTTCTTGGCGGTAGTCGAATGCGTAGTAATCGCCGTTGCCCGCTCCGGCAAAGGCGATGAGTTTGCCACGGTATTCGGGTTTCAAACTCATCCATTCACTGTCGTCGCATAGTTGTTCGTTGATTCCCTGCAATTCGTCGGTGTGAGGCAGTTCAAATTCCGATCCAACCAGCAATAGGGGCGGATGCTTGAGCAACTTGGGAAAGGTTTCGCTATACCATTTGCTGCCCAATTCGCCCCAGTCCAACATACCGTCGGCAGCGAGGCGTTTGTATAGGTTGGGCAGGGAGATGCCGTATTGTGTTTCGGTTTGGCTGATGAAATCCTGATAATTCATGATGTTTCCTTTGCTAGATTTTGGTTTTGAACTTCATTGAAGCCGCGTTTTCAGACGACCTCTTCCCTTTCTCATTTTACCGTCTGCCGTTTAAATAAGGCCTTGCCTGAAGGATGACGAGTTTACCGCCTGCGAAAGCCCATTCTATGTCTTGTTCGCCGTTGCCGAAAAGCTGTTTGCTTTGCTGTCCAGCTTGGTCGAGGCGGCGGATTTGGTCGTGGTTCATGACGTTGCCGCCGGTTATCGGCACTTCCCTGACGCCGCCGTTTTCATCCAGTTGCAGTGCGGTGGTTTCGTTGGAGGAGCTGAGGCGTTGTACGGCGTCGTTGCGGCGGTTGTAAACGGCTTGTTCCGCCACCCGTTTTCCTTCGACCACGCGAATGCCCAGCCCGCGTTTGGCGGCGATGTAGGACGTGTTTTTCTGCGCGGTATCGTAGGGATTGACGGTAACGAGTACGCCGGAGAGGTCGGCATTGATGCTTTGCTGGACGAAGACGCTCATTTTCACGCTGTCGTGCGGCAGTCCGGCGATGCGGCGGGCTTCGTACGCGCTGTAATTGAAGACGGAAGCCCAAGATTGTTTCACTGCTTCCGCCAATGCGTTTTCTCCGGTTACGTTCGGCACGGTGGTGTACAGCCCTGCGCCGCTGAAATTCGGCAGGTCTTCGGAATTGGACGAGCTGCGGACGAACACGCCTTTGCTGTTTAACTGGCTGCGCCATTGTTCCGCCCAGGTGCGTTTCCATTCGGAAGGGATTTCGGCATCGGTGATTTTTTTCTGCAATGCGAGCAAGGCGGTACGGCGTTTGCGGTTGTCGCCGCCGCTTTGCGATTCGATTTGTGCCAGTGTTGCCGCGTTGATGCCGAGTTTGTCCATCATGGCGCGGTAGTAGGCGAAGGGGATGCAGAATCCGTCGGGGACGTTGCTGTCTGCGATATGGGCGCGGATATGGCCGAGGTTGGCGGCTTTGCTGCCGCAGTAACGGCTGTCTTCACGGCGCAAGTTGGCAAGCGGCCGCAGGCTGTAATCGGAAGTGTCGGGCTGCGGCAGGGAGAGGTCGTCTGAAAATGTTTTGGCGGCTGTGTTTCGGTTGGTTTGGGCGACCCGGTATTGTTTTGCGTCTGCCTCCAATTCGATGCGGCGGCCGATATAGGGGGCGAGGATTTTTTCTGCGTCTTTGAGGTAGATGTTGGGAATGCCCCAGCCGCGCGCCAAGACGTTCACATGCGACAGCGCGGTGGACGGTTTTTCGCTGATGATGCCTGCTACGGGCGACAACACCAGCGGCACTTCTTTCAAGATGATGATGTCGTCCGCACCGACATCGTAAAGGTCGTCTTCCTGAGTGATGACGCGCAATGTGCCTACCGCTTTCCCCCTGTGCAACGGTAAATAAGGGAAATTCTGTATCAGGCTTTCTTGGGTGACGAAGGGGACTTTGCTTTGCGCAGCAACGGTTTCCTGCCACAGGGAATTGGTTTTGTAACGCAGCGGGGCGAAGAAACTGTCTTTCAGACGACCTTCTGCCAATTTCAGCAATTCGGGCGTGATTTTGTCGCCTTCCCAAAATTCGTAAACGTATTCTTGAGTGCTGTTCTGCCAACTGATGGTGCCGAACAGGAAGCGACGGCTCGGGCTGCGGTATTGTTCGAACAATTCTTTGCGCGTCGGCATCGGCTTCAAAATCTCGGCGAGATAGGTTTCGTGCAGGCGGTATTTCGGCGTGTTGATGTAGTCGGTGCGGTTGTTGTCTTCGCGGTCGATAAGGAAGAGAACGTGCGGGATTTCGTATTCGCTGTCTTGTTCGTAAACGCGCGAAAGCAGGTCGAAATCGGCGCGGCTGCGTATGGCGGGCAGCGCGGGCGTTTGCGTTTTAACCGGCGTGGCGGCTTGGCGTTTGTCAGACTCAAAATAAGAAGGCTTGCGCGCGGTCGGCGCGGCGGTATCTACGGCTGCGGAGTCAGGTTGGCAGGCGGCGAGCAGGAACAATAGTGAGAGGCAGACGCTGGTTTTCATGATAATGGCAATGAAAAAAAACGGATTGTAGCAAGAAAAGGTCGTCTGAAAATCAAGCCTGATTCTTTTTTCAGTTTGTACTGCTAGAATCTCAACTTCATTTCCAGCCTGTCGTTTTCAGACGACCCGCCACATTTCTTCGAACAAGCAGGATACAAAACATGAATAAAACCGGATTATTTCTCTCCTTGGCGCTCTTTGCCGCCGCCCCGCTTTCCACGGCGGAAACCGTACACTCATCCGGCAAAGGACGGGCACAAGTCAAGAAGACGGAAATCACGCAGCGGTATACAAAACAAACAGACGGCAAGCCGCTTGCCGACGGCTTCGGCAGCCTGTCGCGCCAAGATGCGCGCGTACGCGAAATCCTGAGTTTGGTTGCGCCTGACGCAGACGTGGAAAAACTGAATATGATGTCGCTGCGGCCTTGGAAAAACGGCCTCCAAGTCGCACTGGTGTGCCTGAATAAGCATCCGCTTGGCAATTTTTACCGCGAAAACCCGAATCACTACGCGCAATGCGGACCCGACTCAGGCAACCCTGTCGCTCAAATAACCCTCGCCTTGCTGACAAAGGATGCCGGTGGCAAATTCGCCCTTGCCGCCAAGCCTTATACCGAACATTATGATTATGAAGAAAAAGACGAATTTTATCCGTCACCCAAACCCGCTATGGAAGAGAAGCGACAGTTTGTCGTGCAAATCCCCGATGGCGGCTTGCAAATCGGGCTGCCCGCCCGTCTCGATTTTGCCGCTTATCGCCTGAACGATAAAACCGATGCCTTCGGCCTGCGCTTGCAGAACACGGTCGGTTATGCAGGAGGCGGCAGCTTGGAAGAGTTTATGGTGTTGTTTGCCGTTATTGAAGGCCGTCTGAAACCCGTTTTGAACGCCAACACCTTTACGCTTGAAAACATTGCCGGCAGCTGGAATAAGGACGGCACACGCCAGTATGATGTATATACCGACACATACATCCTGAAAATGTCGCCGCAGCAGCATAATGGATTTTACGACATCATTTGGCGAGCGAAGGGCATGAAAAACGGTGAACGGAAAGTTTACCGCTGGGATGCGGAAAAACAGGAGTATGGCAGTTCGAAATAGCAGCGTTGCCGGTTGCCATACAGGATGGCGTATCGGTGGCAGGCATCATGCGAAAACAGTTGGTATGGTGTTTTGCCTGATTGGGAATCCAATCTCTTTCGTTTTTTGAGGTACGTTGCCGCTTGTATATTCCGTCCGTCATGATGGGAATAACGGCAAAAGGTCGTCTGAAAACCCTGTTCGGGGTGTTTCAGACGACCTTTTTCTTAACCCAACCCTTTTAAACCATCGCTTGATACAACGCAATCATCATCGGCATGGTGATGACGCACAGCAGCGTCGTGATGCCGTAAATCGCGCTGGCTTTACGGGCGTTTTGACCATAAACCATCGCCATTTGGGTAACGGTGGACGCGGCGGGGCTGACAGTGGCGAGAAAGCTGATAAGGACGACGGTATCGCTGTGTCCGCCCAAGTGGGCAATACCTGAAAGTTTGACAAACACCAGCAGAATCAGCGGGATGAGTATCAGGCGCAGGAAGGCGACGAGGTAAATCCGTTTGGAGAGGACGATTTCTTTGAGCGGCAGCGAGGCAATCAGCATTCCGGCAACCAGCATGGCGACCGGGCCTATCATGCTGCCGACGGTGGCGAGCGTGTTGTCGATGATGTGCGGCAGTTTGATTTGGAAAGCGAACATGAACACGCCGATAAAGATGGAAAGGATGTTGATGTTGGTCAGTACAGTTTTCCACGCAAGATTGCCGCGCCCGCAAAGCAGCAGGCGCAGGTGCGTCCAGAAAAGGAACATTTGGACGATGATGAAGCCGCTGGTGTAAATCACCCATTGCGGTCCGAAAATGGACATCACCAGCGGGATGATGAGGTTGCCGGAATTGGTGTAAACCGTGGCGGCGTGTTCGAGCGTATCGAGCTTGAACACGGTTTTGAAAAGCCTGCCCAGCGCGATCAGTAGGATGTGGAACACGACTGCTAGGGCAACCGAGAGCTTCAGTCCGTCAATGATATCGGGCGTGTTCTCGATTTGGAAGGCGTGGATCATCACCGACGGACTGATGAGGTAGAGCGCGATGACGGAGAGCGTGCGGCTGTGTTCGGAATTCAGGAGCTTAAACTTCACCAACGCCATGCCCATCAGGACAATCAGGGTCAGCTCGGTGATTTTGCCGGCAAGGAGCAAGGCGGTTTCCATGAGTGTGGCACATTGTGGGAAAACGGAAATTTTACGCTTGCGCGCCAGTGCGGACAATGTATTCGGAACATGGTTTCGGACGACCTTTCCGTGTTT
Source organism: Neisseria lactamica (assembly GCA_001067655.1). Classification (GTDB taxonomy): domain Bacteria; phylum Pseudomonadota; class Gammaproteobacteria; order Burkholderiales; family Neisseriaceae; genus Neisseria; species Neisseria lactamica_B. The sequence goes on along the minus strand of JUNU01000214.1, from coordinate 1,671 downwards.
GCCGCCGTATGCAAAGGACAAAGGTCGTCTGAAAACGCAACGTTCGGATTTTCAGACGACCTCACACTCTACCCTGTTCTCATTTACGCACAGACACAGCAAAAATAGCAGCGCATTGCCCCAAGTGGAATGTTGACAATTTTTCACCCGACAGCAAGGCGTTTTCAGTATAATACCGCCCGCAAATTTCCTTTTTTTTGAAAAGCATAAATCATGACTACTTCAAATCAAAATGTGCTGGAGCGTATATTCAATTTACGCGCAAATGGCACAAATGTGCGCACGGAGCTGATGGCAGGTCTGACCACCTTCCTCGCCATGTGTTACATCATCATCGTCAATCCGCTGATTCTCGGCGAAACGGGCATGGACATGGGCGCGGTATTCGTCGCCACCTGTATCGCTTCCGCCATCGGCTGCTTCGTGATGGGCTTCGTCGGCAACTATCCGATTGCGCTCGCACCGGGCATGGGTTTGAACGCCTATTTCACCTACGCCGTCGTCAAAGGCATGGGCGTGCCTTGGCAGGTGGCTTTGGGTGCGGTTTTCGTTTCCGGCATCATTTTCATTTTATTCAGCTTTTTCAAAGTGCGTGAAATGCTGGTGAACGCGCTGCCTATGGGCTTGAAAATGTCGATTGCCGCCGGTATCGGGCTGTTTCTGTCGCTGATTGCGCTCAAAGGTTCCGGCATCATCGTCGCCAGCGACGCGACTTTGGTGAAGCTGGGCGACATCCACCAACCTGCCGCACTCTTGGTATTGGCAGGCTTCGCCATGGTGGTGGCTTTGGGGCATTTCCGCGTCAAAGGGGCGATTATCCTGACCATTCTGGCAATCACAGCCATTTCCACCCCGCTGGGCTTGAGCGATTTTAAAGGCGTGGTCGGCGAAATTCCGAGCATCGCGCCGACTTTCATGCAGATGGATTTCAACGGTCTCTTTAAACTCAGCATGATCAGCGTGATTTTCGTCTTTTTCCTGGTTGATTTGTTTGACTCCACCGGCACGCTGGTCGGCGTTTCCCACCGCGCGGGCCTGCTGGAAGACGGCAAACTGCCCCGCCTGAAACGTGCCCTGTTCGCCGACTCGACCGCCATCGTCGCCGGTGCCGCACTGGGTACGTCTTCAACCACGCCGTATGTCGAAAGCGCGGCAGGTGTGTCCGCAGGCGGCCGCACCGGTCTGACCGCCGTAACCGTCGGCGTATTGATGCTGGCGTGTCTGATTTTCTCGCCGCTGGTGCAGAGCATCCCCGGCTTCGCCACCGCTCCCGCGCTGCTCTACGTCGGTGCGCAAATGCTGCGCAGCGCGCGTGAAATCGACTGGGACGACATGACCGAAGCCGCCCCCGCTTTCCTGACCATCGTGTTCATGCCGTTCACCTATTCGATTGCCGACGGCATCGCCTTCGGCTTCATCAGCTACGCCGTGATTAAACTTTTATGCAACCGCGTCAAAGACGTACCGCCTATGGTGTGGATAGTCGCCGTATTGTGGGCGTTGAAATTCTGGTTTATGGGCGGCTGATACCGTTCCCAGATTTGATTCCACAATCGTTTATATTCGTCTCCGCAATAACAAAAGGTCGTCTGAAATTTTTCAGACGACCTTTTTGGTTTTTTAAGATGAAATGAATATTTGAAACTTCGCGCTATCGTTCCGCTCAATATT
>JUNU01000213.1 GCA_001067655.1 Neisseria lactamica | reverse complement strand
TCCCTCTCCCCGTGGGAGAGGGCTAGGGAGAGGGTAAGCAAGCCGCAGGCTTGCTTCTTTGGCAAAAGATACGGCCCTGTCCGCCCAATAAATCCGTATCCGAAAGCATCTTCATGCAGAATTAAGCCAAGCCATGAATAAATTTTTCACCCACCCCATGCGGCCGTTTTTTGTCGGCGCGGCGGTGCTTGCCATACTTGGCGCGTTGGTGTTTTTCATCAGTCCCGCCGCCATCGTCCTGCACCGCCAAATCTTCTTAGAACTCATGCTGCCTGCGGCATACGGCGGTTTTCTGACTGCCGCCATGCTCGAATGGACGGGTTATAAAGGTCGTCTGAAACCCGTTGCCACCGTCTTGGCGGCGCTGTTGCTTACCGCATCCGTCCTGCTGCCGTTTTCGCCGCAAACCGCTTCGTTTTTCGTCGCTGCTTATTGGCTGGTGTTGCTGCTGTTCTGCGCCTGGTTGATTTGGCTCGACCGTAACACCGACAATTTCGCCCTGCTGATGCTGCTTGCTGCGTTCACCGTTTTTCAGACGACCTATGCCGTCAGCGGCAATTTGAACCTGTTGCGCGCGCAAGTGCATCTGAACATGGCGGCGGTCATGTTCGTATCCGTGCGCGTCAGCATTCTTTTGGGCGCGGAAGCCCTTAAAGAATGCCGTCTGAAAGACCCTGTTTTTATTCCAAATATCGTTTATAAAAACATCGCCATCACCTTCCTGCTCCTGCACGCCGTCGCAGAACTTTGGCTGCCTGCGCAAACCGCCGGTTTTACCGCACTTGCCGTCGGCTTCATCCTACTCGCCAAGCTGCGTGAGCTTCACCATCACGAACTTCTGCTCAAACACTACGTCCGCACTTATTACCTGCTCCAGCTCTTTGCCGCCGCAGGCTATCTGTGGGCAGGCGCGGCAAAACTGCAAAACCTGCTCGCCTCCGCGCCCCTGCACCTGATTACCCTCGGCGGCATGATGGGCGGTGTGATGATGGTGTGGCTGACCGCCGGACTGTGGCATAGTGGCTTTACCAAACTCGACTACCCCAAACTCTGCCGCATCGCCGTCCCCATCCTTTTCGCCGCCGCCGTCTCGCGCGCTATTTTAATGAACGTGAACCCGATATTCTTCATCACCGTCCCCGCGATTCTGACCGCCGCCGTGTTCGTGCTTTATCTGTTGACGTTCGTGCCAATCTTTCGGGCGAATGCGTTTACGGACGATCCGGAGTGAGCGTTTTCGTTTCATTCCCCATTCAATTGCAAGCCCTATATCGCCTTAAGTCAAAAGGTCGTCTGAAAACTAATTTCAGACGACCTTTTGTGTTGCTTAAGCGTTAACGCCCGTACATTTCCCATAAACTCTCTTGCAGGCTGAAGGAGGGTTCTCCGTTTTCGGGTTGGGCGCGGGTGTAGCTGCCGTCGGGCTGCATCAGCCAGGCGCGGGTATTGTCTTGCAGTGCCATTTCGATGCCTTCGTGGATGACGCGGGCTTTGAGTTCGGGCGTGGTGATGGGGGTGGCGACTTCGATGCGGCGGAAGAAGTTGCGCCCCATCCAGTCTGCGCTGGAGATGAAGGTGTCGTCCGCGCCGTTGTTGTGGAAGCAGTAAACGCGCGAGTGTTCGAGCTGTCTGCCGATAATGGAGCGGACGCGGATGTTTTCGGACAGGCCTTTGACACCGGGGCGCAGGGTACACATGCCGCGCACGATGAGGTCGATTTGCACGCCTGCGCTGCTGGCGCGGTAGAGGGCGTCGATGACGCTCGGCTCAATCAGTGAATTCATTTTGGCGCGGATGCGGGCAGGCTTGCCTGCTTTGGCGTGTTGGATTTCGCGCTCGATGCGGTCGATGACCATTTTGTGCAGGGTGAACGGGCTTTGGTAGAGCTTGTTCAGACGACCCGGTTTGCCCAAGCCTGTGATTTCCATAAAGAGGGTGTTCACGTCGGCGGTGATTTGGTCGTCGGCGGTGATGATGCCGAAGTCTGTGTAGATGCGCGATGTGCCTTGATGATAGTTGCCGGTGCCGAGGTGGGCGTAGCGTTTGAGTGCACCGTTTTCGCGACGGATGACGAGTGCCATTTTGGCGTGGATTTTGTAGCCGAATACGCCATAAACGACGTGTGCGCCTGCGTTTTCAAGCTGTTGCGCCCAGTTGACGTTGTTGGCTTCGTCAAAACGCGCCATAAGTTCGACGACGACGGTCACTTGTTTGCCGGCAAGGGCGGCTTTCATCAGGGCGCGGACGAGTTCGGAATTGCTGCCGGTGCGGTAGATGGTCATTTTGACGGCGAGGACGGCGGGGTCGGCGGCGGCTTCGCGTATCATGTGGACGACGGGGTCGAAGGACTGATACGGATGGTGCAGCAGGATGGGCGATTGTTTCGCCAGTTTGAAAATGGAGCCGTTCTTGCGCAATGCTTTCAGACGACCTGCCCCGCGTGCGGGAAACTTGAGGTCGGGACGGTCAACCAAATCGGGTACGGCATTGAGGCGCACGAGGTTGACCGGGCCTTTGACTTGGTAAAGCTCGGCGGGGGTGAGTTTGAACTGGGCGAGCAGGAAGTCGTGGATGTGGGGCGGGCAGGTGTCGGCAACTTCGAGGCGCACGCCGTCGCCGTATTCGCGGTCATGCAATTCGTTTTGAATCGCGGCGCGCAGGTTTTTGAGGTCTTCTTCATCGACGGTCAGGTCGCTGTCGCGGGTGAGGCGGAACTGGTGGCAGCCTTTGACCGTCATGCCGGGGAAGAGTTTGCCGACGTGGGCGTGCAGGATGGAGGAAAGGAAGACGAAGCCGCTGCCGCCTTCGCACAATTCGGCGGGCAGGGGGACGACGCGCGGCAGGATGCGCGGGGCTTGCACAATCGCCATGCCGGAGGGGCGGCCGAATGCGTCCGTACCTTCCAATTCGACGGCGAAGTTGAGCGATTTGTTCAGCGGACGCGGGAAGGGGTGCGACGGGTCGAGTCCGATGGGGGTGAGGATGGGCAGCAGTTCGGCGTCAAAATACTGCTCAATCCATTTCTGCTGCCCTTGCGTCCAGTTGCGGCGGCGGTAAAAATGGATGCCTTGTTTGCCCAGTTCGGGCTGCAAGACTTCGTTAAACAGGCGGTATTGCTCCTGTATTAGCGCGTGCGCTTCGGCGGCGACGGCGGCGATGGTTTCGGACGGCGTGGTGCCGTTGTCCAAACGCTCGTGCGGATTCATTTTTTGCGCACGTTTGAGCCACGCCATGCGTACCTCGAAAAATTCGTCGAGGTTGGAAGACACGATGCACAAAAACCGCAAACGTTCCAAAAGCGGCACGTTTTCATCCTGCGCCTGCGCCAAAACGCGGCGATTGAAAGCGAGCAGGCTCAGTTCGCGGCAGAGGATGCGGTTTTGTTCGGGCATGGTGTTCTCCTGAAGCGGGTGGGTCGGACAGTCAATTGAGAAGTATAACGCGTTTCGGACGGGCGGGGCAGTGGTGCGGGATGGGCGGGCGGTTGGCAGGGCGGGAGGTCGTCTGAAAAGGCTGTCGGGGCGTTTTGGGTATGGGGAAAGTGTTTTCAGACGAGGTGTATAAGAATGGTTATTATTTGTGCAAATATTGTTTATTTTTATAGTAAATGGTATCGTTAGCACGATTTTTTAGGGCGAAAGCCGGTCTGAATTTTGCCCGAACTGACTGCCAGCATTTTTTCAGACGACCTTGTTGTAGTGGATTAAATTTAAATTAGGACAAGGCGACGAAGCCGCAGACAGTACAGAT
>JUNU01000212.1 GCA_001067655.1 Neisseria lactamica | reverse complement strand
TAGCTCAAAGAGAACGATTCTCTAAGGTGCTGAAGCACCAAGTGAATCGGTTCCATACTATCTGTACTGTCTGCGGCTTCGTTTCCTTGTCCTGATTTAAATTTAATCCACTATATTTCTAAAACCGGCAAAGCAAGTTGCCCCAAACCCGTTTTCAGACGACCTCTGCCCATTTCGGGCAGCATTCTAAAACTTCTTGAGACCTTTGAAAAAATAGTTTGTTAACGAAATTTGACGCATAAAAATGCGC
>JUNU01000017.1 GCA_001067655.1 Neisseria lactamica | reverse complement strand
TACTGTCTGCGGCTTCGTTGCCTTGTCCTGATTTAAATTTAATCCACTATATTCGGCTGAAGCAGTAAACCGCCGCCGTCCCGATGATACGGGCGCGGCGGTTTTTACTTTATGCGGTGGCTTCTGCCAATACAGCTTCGATGTGTTCTTTGCAGAACGCGATTTCGTCGTCAGTCAGCGTCGGATGCACCAAGAACATCAGGCTGGTGTCGCCCAGTTGGACGGCGTTTTTCAGCCTCTCTTTCGGCCGCCACGGCGTGTTGTCGAAGGCTTTTTCCAAATAGACTTCGGAGCAGCTGCCTTGATAGCAGGGGACTTTGCGCGCGTTCAGTTCGCTGACGATGCGGTCGCGCGTCCAGCCGTCTTTCAGGTGTTCGGGTTTGACGAAGGCGTAGAACTTGTATTGCGCGTGTTCGATGTAGTCGGCGACTTCAATCAGGCGGATGCTGGCGAACTTGCCCAAGCTTTCTGCCAGCTTGGCGGCGTGCGCTTGGCGGCGTGCCGTCCATTCGGGCATACGTTTGAGCTGGATGCGGCCGATGACTGCCTGCATTTCCATCATGCGCCAGTTGGTGCCGAAACTTTCGTGCAGCCAGCGGAAGCCGGGGGCGTGTTCGCGGTGGTACACGGCGTCATAGCTTTTGCCGTGGTCTTTGTACGACCACATTTTGCTCCACAGCTCTTTGTCGTTGGTGGTGACCATGCCGCCTTCGCCGCCGGTGGTCATGATTTTGTCTTGGCAGAACGACCATGCGCCGACGTGTCCGATAGAGCCGACGGATTTGCCTTTGTATTTCGCGCCGTGCGCTTGGGCGCAGTCTTCGATAACCCATAAATCATGTTCTTTTGCCAAGTCCATGATGCCGTCCATTTCGGCGGGCATACCGGCGAGGTGGACGACGATGATGGCTTTGGTATTCGGCGTCAGCGCGGCTTTGATGGTTTCGGCGCTGATGTTTTGGCTGTTCAAATCCACGTCGGCAAACACGGGGTTTGCACCTGCGGTAACGATGCAGGAAGCGGAGGCGAGGAAGGTGCGTGAGGTAACGATGACATCGTCGCCTGCGCCGATGCCCATTGCTTTTAGCGCGACATCGAGTGCCAGCGTGCCGTTGGAAAGGGCGACGGCGTATTGCGTGCCGGCGAAGGCGGCGAATTCTTTTTCAAATTCGCGGCATTCGGTGCCCGTCCAGTAATTGACTTTGTTGGACAACAGGACTTTGGAAACGGCATCGGCTTCTTCTTGGGTGAAGCTCGGCCACGGGGATAGGGATGTGTTAAGCATTGGCTTTTCCTGCGAAAAGGCTGGTGGAGTCTTTGGGGGCGACTTCTTCCAGCAGTTGGCGGTTGATCAAGGTGTATTTTTGACCGTCGATTTCGACGTATGCCCCATCGTAAGGCGGGAACCAGAATGCGCGGATTTTTTTCTCGACGTCGTCGCCGTCGCGGATTTGCTTCATGGCTTCCATTTCGTCGCGGCTGACGTAGCGGCCGCCGATGTTGGGCGTAGTCGGCAGTTTGGCTTGCGCTTCGACGGCGCGGGCGATAATGCGTTGTGCGAACGGCTCCAATGCTTGCATGGTTTTGCGTTCGAGCGATTGGGCGGTTTCGACAGAAGAATCAATGGGGAAGCGATCCACTTCGATGATTTCGCCGGTGTCGATGGAGGCATCGACGTAGTGTGCGGTGCTGCCCCATTCGGACAATTCGTCCATGATGGCGAGGTTGTAGCCGCCCGTGCCTTTGTATTCGGGCAACAGGGCAGGGTGGAAGTTGATCGTACCCAAGCGCGGGACGGTCAGGAATTCGTCGCGTAGTTTGCGCCAGTAGAGTACGGACAAGCCCAAATCGTATTTCAGACGACCTTCCTTCATCGCTTCCAAGGCGGTATCGAAAGTGTAGAGCGGTAAGCCCAGTTCCTTGGCGGCGGCGGTCGTCGGCGAGCCTTGCAGGTGGCTGTCGGTCAGTACGCCGACGATTTCGATGCCGTCTTGTGAGGATAAGAGTCGGAGTAGGTTGGCGGAAAGCCGTTTACGTCCCATGAATAATATTTTCGTCATGAAATAGTCCTTTTTAGTATCGTGAGTGTACGTTTGATTATGTAATGTTTAAATGCTTGAATTGCCCAAAGATGCTAAATCTTGAAGGGAGTCAATCCAAAAGTTGGGATGATATTCTGTGTTAAAACTTTCAGGCAGGTGGCGGTGGATATTCTGTCCGGAAGGGCGCAATCCTATGGTTATCCAGCCTAAAGCGTTCGGCGCGATGAAGTCTTTGGAAATGTTGTCGCCGATATAGATGAAGGAGCCTGCCTTTGCGGCATATTTGTCTTGTAAGTAGCGGAAGCGTTTGTCGTCGGGCTTTTCCGAAGCGCAGGCTTCGGAGACGAGGATGTCGTCAAACAGGGAAGACAGACCCAAGGCTTCCAGTTTCAGACGTTGGGTCAGGCTTCTGCCATCGGTAATCAGCGCGCGTGCGGCGAAAGGCGCGGTCAGTTCGGACAGGAAATCCGGCGAGGCATACGACGTCAGCGTCGGGCGGTGCAGCCGGTATTGCCATAGAAGAACCTGTTTCTCTGATTCGTTGAAACCGCAGTGGCGGCACAACTTGTCCAGCCAGTCTTTGCCATCGGGGTCGATGCTGCGCCATAGGTCGTCTGAATTCCAATCGGGATACAGTGCGACAACGGTATCGACGACCGCACGAATACCGGACAGCTTGTATTCGTATTCCGAATACAGCGTATCGTCCAAGTCGAAGACAATGACGGCGGTTTCGGGATTAATCGTTTTCATGAATCAAGACCTTGGCATCATAGCGCAGCATGATGAGGTTGTTTTCCCAGTCGTCTGAAAACGGGATTTCTCCGTCGCCGAGGTATTCGCGCATCAGCCAGCCCGGATAATTGCCGCCTGCGGCATACGTCAGCGGGAAGCCTCCGCCGAAGCGGGGGTTGATTTCCACGCCGTAGAATTCGCCGGTTTCTTCGTTGCAGAAGAATTGCGCCGTAATACAGCCGCGCGCGCCTTCCAATACCGCCATTTTTTCCAGCAGCGTTTGGTAGAGGCTGTTTTTGCGGGTAACGCCTTTGCTGACTTCGCCGGAGCGCACTTCCAAGCGTTTTCGCGGTATGGCGCATTTCAGACGACCTTCATGGTCGTAATACATATCGACGGTAAACTCGGCAAATTCGTTTTCGATGTCGATAAGTTCGCAGAACATCAGTTTGGGGTCGTCCACGATTTCAGGTGTCAGGCAGGCGGGCGTGTCGATTCGTTTGGCGCCGATGGCGCGGCTGCCGTCGTAAGGTTTGGCGAAGCAAGGGAAAACCAACTTCTCGCGGTCGTAAATTTCGGGCGAGCGTATGCCGTAGCGTGCAAACAGGTCGGCGGTTTTCCGTTTGTCGCGGCATTGCGCGATGAAGTCCGAATCGGAAACGACGATGTGGCTACCTGCCGCTTCGAAGCGTTCGCGTTCGTCTGCCAGCTTTTGCAGTTCGGTGTCTATGGTGGGGATAATCAGACCGATGTTTTCGCGTACCGCCAGATTGAAAATGCTGTCGATATACGAATTGTCATTGATCAACGGCACTTCAAACGAACCGTCCGAAACATGGCAGGCGGAAGACATGCGTGGTACCAAATCCGTCGTCAAAATCTTGACGTCGTCTGAAAACTTGGCAGCTTCAGTTTGAAAATCCTGTACCAATTCGACGCGCCTTCCCGCGGAAAGGATAAGTACGTTATTTTTTCGCATCAGTGTCATTTCCTGTGAAATAGGGCATGGTGGCTTCTCCCTCAGCCGAAATACCTTCTTTGATAAAGACTTTTTTGACTGTCAAAAACAGGATTTTCATATCCAGCCAAAAACTGTAATGGTCGATATACCAAATATCGTGTGCGAACTTTTCGTCCCACGAAAGCGCGTTGCGCCCGTTGACCTGCGCCCAACCCGTTACGCCTGGTTTCATTTCGTGGCGGCGGTTTTGAAATTCGTTGTAAAGCGGCAGGTAGCTCATCAAAAGCGGTCGTGGGCCGACCAAGCTCATATCTCCTTTTAGAACGTTCCAAAGCTCTGGAAGTTCGTCCAAGCTTGTGGCGCGCAGCTTTTTGCCGAAAGGGGTCAGCCGCTCGCTGTCGGGCAGAGGGTTGCCGTCTTTATCGACTGCATCGCGCATGGAGCGGAATTTGATCATTTTGAACGGTTTGCCGTCTTTGCCCGGCCGCTCTTGGGTGAAAAATACCGGTTCGCCCAGGTTTTTGCGGATGAGGTAGATTAAAATCAAAAATACGGGTGAGAGGAAAATCAGTCCCGAGGCGGAGGCGACGATGTCAAACAGGCGTTTGAAGAATTTACTCATGGGCTAATCTTTCAATCAGGTTGACGATTTTTTGATACGCTACATCGCGCTTGAACCGGCGGACGATTTCGTCGGATTGAACGGGGTCGTTTTTGCGCGCCAGAATGTCTTTGGCGGCTTGGACGAAGCTGTCCACATCGCCGGAACGGTAGTCCGCGTGCGGCAGCAGGGTGAGGACTTCGGCAACTTCGTCGTTGACCTGGCTGTTTAAAATCGGTTTTTGCAATGCCATGTAGTCGGACAGTTTGTTGGTAATCGACTGCATGGCGTAGGAATGGATGGCGTTGACGGAGATATCGCAGCCTTTGGCGACCGACATCATTTCGGCGTAGGGGATGTAGCCGTAAAACCGGATGCCCTCGCAGGCGTATTGTTTGAGCCTGTCCAAATCGGGGCCGCCGCCCATGATGTGCAGCTCTACATTTTCGCCGTCGTTCAAAAGTTTCCGAACGCCCTTGCACACGGTTTCCACGTCATAGCTGTAACTGAGCGTACCCAAGTAGAAGAAACGGGTTTTGCTGTCGCCGAAGTCTTTTGCCGGCGCGGCATCGAGTTTCGGAAAATCCGCACCGATATAGACGACTTCGCCGGGTACGTTCGGATTGGCTTCTTTGGCGCGGTCGAGGTAGGTCTGCGATACGGCGACCAGCGCGTCGGCGTAACGGTAGGCACGGTTGGCGCGGGAGGAGAAGGGCAGCAGGTTGTGCGGGATTTTTTTCAAAAACGGCACGACCGAGGAGAAGGATTCCGGCCATACGTCCTGCACGTCGATAATCAGCTTGTAGCCCAAACGCGCTTTGTGTTCGCCCAAAAGCAGATTGGTGGCAATCAGCGGGTAGGCGGAAAAGACGACGTCTTGTTCGCCCGGACGGCAGTTGTTCAGCCATTGCTCAAAATTTTTGACGAACACATGATGGCTTTTGACGCGGTCCAGCGATACGTTTTTGCCGTAGCCGCTCTCTTCCAGCAGCATGACTTTCAGACGACCTTGCGAAGCAGATTCGGCATCTTCAGGTCGTCTGAAAGATTTGTCGTAGTGTTTGAAATTACTGGTAATCAGCAGCACATCATGAGACTGCGACAACAGCTCGGCGAGGTACCAGAAGCGGTTGAAATGCGGCTCGGACGGCAGCGAACAGTAGGGGGCGACGATGGTGATGTTCATATTTTCAGACGACCTCACATATCGTAAGCGGTCATTGTGGTGCGATAGATTTCATCATCGGAACACAAGGTCTCAACGTGTTTATGCAGGGCTTTGCCCATTTTCTCGCGCAGCTCGGGTTGTTTGATGAGTTTATCAACGGCTTCGATAAAGGCTTCGTCTTCGCCGAAGGGGTAGCAGTATCCGGTTTCGCCGGTAATGACCATTTCGGAAATGCCGCCCATGTTGTAGGTTACGACGGGCGTGTCGTAGAGGCCGGCTTCAAGGATGTTGTTGCCGACACCTGCGCCGTGGTCGCCGATACAGTGCGGCGTGTTCACCAAAATATCCACGTCTTTGAAATAACCGGTCAAATCGCGCACGCCGCCGAGGAAGGTAACTTTGTCATCTATGCCTAGACGCTTCGCTTGCGCTTTTAAATTGTCCATCTCTTCGCCTATGCCCGCCACGTTCAGGCGCACGGGCATATTGCGGTCAACCATTTTCTTAAAGATGTCCAGCATTACATGCACGGCGCGGACGGTATCCAAGCGGGACAGCGTACCGAGCATGACGTAGTCTTTGGCGGTTTTTTCAGGAACGTAATCGACTTTGTGTAGGGCGTTGTAGGTGTAGGTGATGCGGTTAGCGGGGAAGCCGTGGCGGATGAGTTTTTCCTGCTCGTGTCTGCAGTTGCCGATGATATATACGCCCAGTTTGTCAAAAAGTTTGGCGATTTTGGGATAGGTTTCCGCTTCCAAACCGCGCGCGTGGTAGAACACTTTGGTTTTGGGAGAAGCTATTTTTGCTGCGATGGCGCAGGCGGGAACAATGCGCGCCATTTGGCAGTGGATGATGTCGGGTTTTTCTTGTTTCAACATCTTCATGTAGGCGAACATGCCCTTGATGTAGCCCAAGATGCCGCCCTGATAAAAATCAATAGGACGCCATTGAATGCCCAAGGCTTGGGCTTCTTTGATGAGCGGGCCATCGGAAGAGGCAAGGACGACCTCGTGGCCGCGCTGCCTGAGCAACCGTCCTAAGCGGAAGGTCGCGTTTTCAGTGCCGCCGAGGCCGGACATGGAAGTAGTCAAAACAATTTTTTTCATATCATGTTTTCTATCAAGGGGTGTATCGGTACGCGTTATACGCCGTATCGCGCTGCGGCAGGACGCTGTACAGGAAAATCAAAAAGCAGGGCAGCCAGAGGAAGGGCATACGCAAAATGGTGGACGGGATGAAGCCCGCCAAAATAAACAGGCCGATTGCCGCCAAGCCGATGGCTTTTTGTTTGTTTCGCAGGTTTTGGCTTAAAAAGACGTTCATTGCATACCAAATGATGTAGCAGATGAAGCCGATTAAGGAAATGATGCCGAAGCCCAAATACAGTTCGATGATGAAGCTGTGCGGGTTTTCAAAACCGAGGCTGTCGCTCAAATGCCCGCCGAAGTATTCCTGAAAGTTTTTAGGGCCGTAGCCGTAAAGCAAAAGCGGCGGATTGCTCCAGAAGTAGTTATAAATTTCTTGGCGGTAACCGACCGAGTTGTCGCTTTCCAAGTCGAACAGGAACAAATACAGGCGGGAAGAAATGTTTTCCAAAAAGACGTTGCCGTGCATCGAAAGCAGAAAGTCGGCAATGTATTGCTTCGGAATCATCGACAAAACCGCGCCTGCGACGCCGACGGTCAGCAGGGAGAACAGTCCGTTATTGCGGTAAATCAGGTTCAATAAGAACAAAATGATGTAACACATCGTCGCCGTGCGTGACGCACTGGCAAAAATAATCGCACCCAAACTCAAAAACAAAATCCAGCCGAACAGATGTTCTCTTTTGCTGACACCGATATTGAAAAATATCAAAACGGCAGGGGCGAAGCAGAGTGCGGTCGTACCCAAGTTGTTGGGGTTGAAGAAAAAGCCTTTAATAACGCCGGCTTCAATCGCCAAAATTTCGTCTGAGTTGACAAACTGTGTGCCGGTCAATACTTCGATAACGGGCGGGATAATGATAAAGGCGCAAAAGAAAATCAACAGCCTGCGTATGAAGCGCAAGGGGTTTTCGTGTCGGTTCAAAATCAGATACAGCAGATAAAACAAGCCGGCAACAGACAGGAAGAAAAAGCTATCCATGACCCTGACCGAATCCATCGGCGTGATGAGCAGGTGGATCGCGCTCCAGCCGGTCATCAGCCCGACAGCCACCAGCATGAGTCCTGCCTTGCTGTTGAATATTTTGTTTTCTATGAAAAAAATCAGCAGGGTGGCAGGCACCAGTAAGAGGGTCAGCGGATTGTCGATACGCGGAATCCCCAGTTTATACGACAGCATCGGCCCCAACATGTAGGCGGTAACCATCGTATAAAGCATAGTAATGTATATATTTTGTTTTTTAATTTTCACGTTGCTTCCTGAAATTTAGGTCGTTCCAAGAGCTTTATTATATGCAGAAATGATTTGTTCGGTAACAGGACGCTCTCCAAATTCTTTCAGGCAGTTTTCGCGCAACAGGCGCGGGAAATATTTTTTCCGGTTCCGATAGAGGGAGATAAGTGCTTCCGTCAGCGATTTTTGGTCTCCGACATCGACCAAAAGCCCGTTGGATGGATTGACGATAGTCTCAGGACCGCCACAGCGCGTCGCGATGACGGGCAGTCCTTGCGCCAAAGCCTCAATGAAAACGACGCCGAAAGTTTCGTGGCGGCTGGCCAATACGAAAGCATCACTGTGATGCATCAAATCCAAGACTTCTTCGTTTTTCAGACGACCTTCAAAGATAACGTTGTCTTCCAAGCCCAAATCTTTTGCCAAACGGTGTAGCTTGAATTCTTCGTAGCCGCCCCCGCCGATTTTCAGCTTCAGGTTCGGATAGGCTTTGACTGCTTCGGCAAAGGCGGGCAGCAGGATGTCGTAGCCTTTTTTATGTTGCAGGTGTGCGACCGAGCAGAAGGTAAAGTCTTCGTTGGTCGGTTTGTCGGCAAGGTCTATCGGCGCTTCAAAGCTGGCGGACAGGATATTGGGAACATATTGCCACTCCAATCCGCGGTATTCTTCTTTCAGCAGTTCGGCAAAGTCGCGGCTGACGGCCAAGCGGCAGGCGGCGTTTTGGGCGGCGGCATACATCAGCGGGCGCTGCCAGTCGCGGATAAGTTTGCGGGCGTAGGTGGTGCTGTGTTCGGTGATGACATACGGAATGCCGGTTGCTTTGTGTATTTCGTATGCAATGATGCCGCCGCTGTTGACACAGTGCGCGTGCAGGACGTCGGGCATGCCGTGGTCTGCAACGTATCGGCGGAACAGTTTCATACTGGCGGCAATTTCCCGTTTGCGGTCGATATACGGAATGCGCGGGAAGAAAAACATGCTGTCGTACACATAAGTCGGTACGTCTTTGTCGATGTAGGTCCTTATTCCGTAATTTTTCGGGTTGAACGCAGTTTTTGCCTGAGTTCTGAACGAACGGAATATCGGTGCGACGACCCCTACTTTGACTCCGGAGCGTTGCAAGGCTTGTGCTTGCAGGCGGAAGAAGATTCCGTTGACGTCGTCCGGAGTGGATGGATACCAAGAAGGAATGATTAATGTATGCATGATAATACCTGTGTCGAGTGTGTTGGCGTACAAGCCGCATAGGTTGCGGACAGGGCACAAAATCAAAGATTCTCGGTGAGTAAGCGTTTTGTAGCGGCAGAATCAAAACTGCGCGCGATATGGTTGTTATTGTGTTGAATGTTTTTTATTCAGACGACCTTTCACTGCCAATAAAGCTGAAGAAAGTTGCGTTTTGTATTTCAAAATCAGGGCAATCAAACCTGCCAGCCAGATTAAAGCAAAAATGTAATAGTTGCCGGTGTTGCCGAAGTAGGTATAGCTCAGGCACAAAATCAGGCAGAGTGCGGTGTGAGTATAAATTTTCCGGCAGGGCAGCTTCTGCCACATCCTTGAAGACAATTCGGTCTTAATGAGCATAAATACCCAAAAAGAAGTCGCACTTGCCATTGCGGCGCCCCGTGCGCCCAAAAGCGGAACCAGCCAATACAGCAATCCGAAGTTCAGCAGGAATGCCGCAATATTGACTGCGGTAATCAGCCAGGTTTTTTTGACGACGTTCAAGCCGATGCCGGTCACTTCCGTCAGCGTATAGAACAAAGGAAACATCATGCACGACAGTAAAATAAACTGTACCGCTGCATATTTCCCGGGAAGAATCCAAGTGACCACCGGCGAAAAAATACCGATAAAGCAAACCATCGCGCTGATGAGCGCAGTCATCGACAGGGTAATGCCGCCGATTTTGTCGAGGTTGGTGTTGTCTTCAACCCATTTGAACACCAATGGCGCCCATATGGTTGAGAATACGCTTTGGAAAATCAGGGCGACAGCGCCGAAGCTGACCGCCATCGAGTAAATACCCAGTTGCTCCAAACTTGCCATCTGTTTCAACACAAAGCGGTCGATGGAAGTCAGTCCCCAGTAGGCCAGATTGCCGAAGGCTAAAGGCAGTCCGTATTTCAACCCCATTTTGTGCAGCTTTGCCGACCAAGGCGAACGGATGGCGGCGGCCAAATCAGTTCGGGTTTGGTAGATCAATACGGCGACGGTCAGTATTTGGGCGACGGTATAGGCAAAGACCAGGCTGGTGGTGTGGGTGGGGATGCCGATTAGGATGAAGAGCAAAACCAAAACCAAAATCAGGAATTTCGGTGTCAGCTGGCTGAGCGAGAAAGCAATTGCCTTTTCCTGCATCCGTAGGATGAGCGAGAAAAAGCGGGTAAACAGGGTGGTCAGTAAGAAGACCAAAAACAGAATACCCAGTTTGGCATTGTTCAAGTCAAAAATGATTTCAGACGGCCAAGAGGGATTCCACAAAAGTATCAGCAATACCCCGGCAATGCTCAAAACAAACGGAGACAGGCTGAAGGATTTAAACAGCGCAGCTTTATCTTCTGCAGCATAGTATTCGCGGATATACGCCTGATCCAAGCCCAGCCCCAAAATCAGGATGGTCAGAGCGGATATGGTTTGTAGTAAGACGATACGGCCAATATCTTCCGCAGGGTAGTACCATGAAATCAGCGGAAGCGAGAGGATGCCGAAAGCCGCACTGCCTATCGGACCCAAGGCATAGCCGAGTATTTTTCTTATATTCATAAATAGGAGGGATTTGTTGCCGCCAAGATTTTCATACGACCTGAAAACGCAGCAGTATCATATAAATAAGGGCTTTCTTAGGTCGTCTGAAAACAAACGGTCTAAGAAAGCCGACTGCCTGCCGAAACCCGTCGGCAGGCAGTCTGCCTCAATCGTCAAAGGTATTACGCTTTTACGACTTTCGGGTTTTTCGCAGGGAACTTGCCGCGCGTATCGACAATCAGTTTGGCGTGTTCGGCAATCATGTCGTAGTCAAACTTGTCATGGTCGGTGGTCAGAACCACGCAGTCGTATTTCGCTACGGTTTCCGGCGTCAGCGGCTCGCTCTTCAGGTCGAAGTAGTGGTGGCCGGGGATGTATGGGAATTCAAGCACGTGCGGGTCAGAGTAGGAAATGTTTGCACCCAATTTGTGCAGGCGGTCCATCACTTCCACAGACGGGCTTTCGCGCATGTCGTCCACATTTTTCTTGTAGGCGATACCCAAAACCAAGATTTTGCTGTCTTTGATGGAACGGTTGTGTTCGTTCAAAGCCAGGCCCACTTTGCTGATGACGTAGTCGGGCATGTGGGAGTTCACTTCGCCTGCCAACTCGATGAAGCGGGTGTTCACGCCGTATTCGCGCGCTTTCCAAGTCAGGTAGAACGGGTCGATGGGGATGCAGTGTCCGCCCAAGCCCGGACCGGGATAGTAGGCGACGAAGCCGAACGGTTTGGTTGCCGCGGCGGCGATGACTTCGTGAATATCGACATCCATTTTGTCAGCGACGATTTTCATCTCGTTCACCAAACCGATGTTCACGGCGCGGTGGATGTTTTCCAGAAGTTTGGTCAGCTCGGCAGCTTTGGTGGAGCTTACCGGTACGACTTTGTCGATGGCAGGCTGGTACAGCGCGATACCGACTTCCAAACAAGCAGGGGTATGACCGCCGATGACTTTTGGGATGGTACGGGTTTCAAAATTCGGGTTACCCGGGTCTTCGCGTTCCGGAGAGTAAACCAAGAACACGTCTTTACCGACTTTCAAGCCGCCTTCCTCAACGCGTGGCAGCAATTCTTCTTCGGTTGTGCCTGGGTAGGTGGTGGATTCCAAAGACAATACTTGACCGGCGCGCAGGTAAGGTTTCACCGCGTCGGTAGTGTCGATAACAAAGCTCATGTCCGGCTCGCGGTATTTGTTCAACGGAGTCGGTACGCACAAAATCACGGCTTCCACTTCGCCGATGCGGGAGAAGTCGGTGGTGGCTTCAAACAGGCTGTTTGAGGCTGCGGCGATTTTCTCGGCAGGAATATGCTCGATGTAGGTTTCGCCTTTGTTGAGTTTGTCGACTTTGGTTTTGTCGATGTCGAAGCCCAAAACCTGATAACCGATGTCCACATAGCGGAGCATCAGAGGCAGGCCGACGTAGCCCAAGCCGACGATGCCGATTTTGGCGGTTTTATCTGCAAATTTCTGAATGGTAATATTTTTCATGACAAGTCTCATGTGATGGAAAAGGGCGTGCCGCACAGTGCTAAATGCCGCAGCAGAACCCCGGCCGGCTGTCATAAAACAGCATGGTCGGAATCCGTTTTGTCGGTGTCAAAAATAAATCTTTCCCTAAGATTGGTTTTGGACGTAAAAGTTTTGCATGTGCAAATGCAGCATTGCCCGACGATAATGGAGTGTTGGGAAATGTTTATGCAAATATTATAATCAAGCTGGGCGGTAAGATTTTGAATTGTATTATTTTTAGTGATGACTATACCGGTAGTGACTAAATATAATATCGGAAATACAAATAATTAATAAAAATTAGTATTAATATATTTGCGTAATTTAACCTAAAATTAATATTACTAAGGTATATGTTGATGCGGTATTTGTAACACTGGCAAGCAGATCGGGCGATACGGTCAAATATCGTTGCTTCTGACAAAAAGGTCGTCTGAAAACCGAAAATCAGTTTTCAGACGACCTTTCTTGTGTGTTCATCAGCCTATTTTTTACGCAAAACCCATTTTACGTCCTGCCCGATCAGTTCTACCGAACGACTTTCCCACTCGCCTTCCGAAGTCAAAACGGCAGGGTTGGCGGGGAGGGTGAGCAGGCTTCTGCCTTCGCCTAATATTTTCGGCGCTTGGTACAACACGATTTCATCTGCCAAGCCTGCTTCGATAAAGGCGGAGGTCAGCGTCGCGCCCGCTTCGACCATAATCTCGCCGTAGCCCAGCTCTGCCAATTGGGGCAGCAGTGCGGCAAGGTCTATACGTCCGGCGGCGTTTTCAGACGACCTCAAGATGCGGATATGACTGAACGCGCGGTATGGTTTGAGGCGTTCTTCATCATCGACGGCGGTTACGATGATGGTGGGGCTGAGGTCGTCTGAAACCATGTGGCTGCCCAACGGCATTTGCAGTTTGCTGTCCAATACGATACGCGCGGGTTGGCGCAGGGTCGGGAAGGCGCGGACGTTGAAGCGCGGGTTGTCGGCAAGCACCGTGCCGATGCCGGTTAAGACGGCGCAGCTTTCCGCGCGTAAGGTTTGCACGTCCGCCCTTGCGGCTTCGCCGGTAATCCAGTAGCTGCGTCCATCGGCGAGCGCGGTTTTGCCGTCCAAGCTGGCGGCGCATTTGATGCGGACAAACGGGCGGCCGCGTTCGATACGGGAAAGAAAGCCGCAGTTGAGTTCGCGCGCTTCGGTTTCCAGCAAACCGCTTTCGGTACGGATGCCTGCGGCTTCCAGCATTGCCAAACCTTTGCCTGCCACCAGCGGGTTGGGGTCGGTCATGGCGGCGACCACACGCGACACGCCCGAGCCGATCAGGGCTTCGGCACAGGGTGGTGTGCGGCCATAATGGCTGCACGGTTCGAGCGTCACATAAGCCGTCGCTCCGCGCGCCATTTCGCCCGCCTGCCGCAGCGCATGCACTTCGGCATGCGGTTCGCCCGCTTTAACATGAAACCCCTGCCCGACGATTTGGCTGCCGTGTGCAATCACGCAGCCGACGCGCGGGTTGGGTGAAGTGGAAAAACGCCCGAGCCGCGCAAGGGCAAGGGCGTTTTGCATCATTTGGGTATCAATACAATCAAACATAATGTGGATTTCTTAAAGTTTTCCGTTTTCAGACGACCTTTTCTTTCGCCGTATTCCGTTCGTCAACGCATTAACGCGACAAGCTCAATTCTTTCAATACTTCCGACAATTCCTTCTGACCCGCGTGATGGCTGTACGCGCAAACGGTATAAATATTGGCTTCGTGAATAGCGATGCAGTATTGGTTGAACTTTCCTTGCCGGTCTTCGCGGTCGGTTTGGTAATTCATGCGGTTGTCGGTGGCGATGCCGACACGGACATTTTGAGTTTCGTCCGATTGCAGCGCGGTTTTGAGTTCGGCGAAATAGGCTTTGGCATCCGTTTGTGCAGGACCGTTGTTTGACGCATAAATCGTAATGCGCGCTTCAGGGTCGTGTTGGAGCAGAATCAGGCTGGAGGCGGGAACGTTTTTCGGATGGCGGGCGGAATCGGCGATGATGTCGGTGAAGTGGCTGTTGTGAACGGAGATGGAAATTTTGCCGTCCATGCTCGTCAGCGTTTGAACCGTATCGGAGGCGGCTTTCGGCGCGGCATTGTTCTGCTCGGGGCTGCACGCGGCAAGGCAGAATAATGCGGCGGCTACGGATAACACTCTTTTCATAAACATCCTCTTTATCATCAACACACCGCTTTCAGACGACCTATTTCCCGTCGGTCTGCACCAGCGTGGCGATTGCCTGAGTAAACTCGGACACGTCGTTGAAACTTTTATAAACGGAAGCAAAACGGACATAAGCGACCTGATCGATTTTTGCCAATTCCTCCATCGCCATTTCGCCCACCATGCGCGACGGCACTTCCTTTTTGCCCGACTGATACAGACGCTGCTCAATCAGCGCGACCGTTTCGTCGATTTTTTCCTGAGCAATCGGACGTTTGTGCAAAGCCCGTTCCAAACTGGTTTTCAGCTTGTGCGGATTAAACGCCACGCGCGTACCATTGGATTTAATCACCTGAGGCATCCGCATTTCGACCGTTTCAAACGTACTGAACCGCTGCCCGCACTCCACGCAACGGCGGCGGCGGCGGATGCTGTTCGTCTCTTCCAAGAGCCGCGAATCGGTGACTTGAGTATTGGGATGCTGACAAAACGGACATTTCATAAGTTTTTGAATTTATTTGTTTGTGAAACGGAATTGTAGCCGATTGAGCTATTCCCGTATAGTCGGTGGGTTTATTATGGGTTGAAAAGGTCGTCTGAAAAAGGCAAATCGAGCTTTCAGACGACCTGCGGGAAGTAATATGCGGTGTCAACTTCTGATTTTATTCTTTCTTATTTCACAGTGCTACAATCGAGAAATTGCAGCATGACAAAGGCTGGAGGCTGTAGCTCCCTTTCTCATTTCGCAGTGCTACAATGCCGGGTCGATGTTGCCGTTTGCCAGCTTGGCTGTAGCTCCCTTTCTCATTTCGCAGTGCTACAATGCACTTTTGAAATTGCACAAAAGCGTGCAAGCTGTAGCTCCCTTTCTCATTTCGCAGTGCTACAATAGTACTAAGCAACTAACGAAAGGTTGTTATGCTGTAGCTCCCTTTCTCATTTCGCAGTGCTACAATCGCTCATCTCCGCTCCAGTGCACGGCTTCAGCTGTAGCTCCCTTTCTCATTTCGCAGTGCTACAATGCGTAAGCAGTGCAGACGGTCAATTCACTAGCTGTAGCTCCCTTTCTCATTTCGCAGTGCTACAATCATGGCAGAGCCACACCAAACGAATGCACCGCTGTAGCTCCCTTTCTCATTTCGCAGTGCTACAATGGAACGGAGGTTTTCATCCGAAAGCTCCACGCTGTAGCTCCCTTTCTCATTTCGCAGTGCTACAATCAAGTCGATTTCGGGACGGTTGCCGTTCTCGCTGTAGCTCCCTTTCTCATTTCGCAGTGCTACAATCAAGGCCGTGCAACTGATGGTACGCGGTAAGCTGTAGCTCCCTTTCTCATTTCGCAGTGCTACAATTCGAAAAGCTGAAAGCCGCCTTGGAACATGGCTGTAGCTCCCTTTCTCATTTCGCAGTGCTACAATGCGATGACGGCGGCTTCGCCCATCAAAGCCGCTGTAGCTCCCTTTCTCATTTCGCAGTGCTACAATCCAGCTCCAGTTGAGGAATGCGGAAGTCTTGCTGTAGCTCCCTTTCTCATTTCGCAGTGCTACAATGGCAGGCTGGGACGATTGTTACCGCGTCCAGCTGTAGCTCCCTTTCTCATTTCGCAGTGCTACAATTTCGCCGATAAAATAGGCACTCTCGGCGTGGCTGTAGCTCCCTTTCTCATTTCGCAGTGCTACAATATTACGGGTGCGTTTGCCTCCGGCGTACCAGCTGTAGCTCCCTTTCTCATTTCGCAGTGCTACAATGCCGCCCCACATATCGCCGCCAGCGGTTGCGCTGTAGCTCCCTTTCTCATTTCGCAGTGCTACAATAAGAGCTTCCGGGTAATCGTCTGCTCATACGCTGTAGCTCCCTTTCTCATTTCGCAGTGCTACAATAGATTTGCGAGACCAGGTTACCAAAATCAGGCTGTAGCTCCCTTTCTCATTTCGCAGTGCTACAATTTGACATAATCAAGATGCCGACTAAAGGCCGCTGTAGCTCCCTTTCTCATTTCGCAGTGCTACAATGGCATAGGCAAGCCGTTAAAATCAAGCATAGCTGTAGCTCCCTTTCTCATTTCGCAGTGCTACAATAGCGAAGAAATGCCGACCCCGTTAGGTGTTGCTGTAGCTCCCTTTCTCATTTCGCAGTGCTACAATGCCGCTCACGAAACATCCAGCGCACGAATGGCTGTAGCTCCCTTTCTCATTTCGCAGTGCTACAATATCAGGCAGAAGCGTTAGCCAATGCAACCGGCTGTAGCTCCCTTTCTCATTTCGCAGTGCTACAATCAATCATGGCGGGTTATTGCGGACAAAAATGCTGTAGCTCCCTTTCTCATTTCGCAGTGCTACAATAGACGACCTGTATATCTTGCCGCTTTGCGAGCTGTAGCTCCCTTTCTCATTTCGCAGTGCTACAATGGTGCGTCATCTATCGGCAACATGGTCGAGGCTGTAGCTCCCTTTCTCATTTCGCAGTGCTACAATACCTCAGCAGGGAATCCTTATTTTATAAGGATTCCCTGCTTTCTTTTGTCTAAAAAACGGAGATTAGAACAGCAATAATTGGTCTGAATTGACCTTTTTTTCTTGGGTTTTGAGTTCGCCTAAAAGCAGTTTCATGGCGGCAAACTGCTTTTCTGTTACTTCCAAACAGCGTATCGAGCCTTCTTGCGGCAGGTTGGCGCATAGTCTGTTGTGGTGTTTCTGCAACGCATCTCTGCCTTTGACAATCCGGCTGTACACGGAAAGTTGCAGCATTTGATAGCCGTCTTTCAATAGGAAATGTCGGAATTGGTTGGCGGCTTTGCGTTTGGCGACGGTGGTAACCGGCAGGTCGAAAAAGACGATAATCCGCATAAACTTTGCCTCACTCATATTGATATTCTTTTAAAGGCAGGATTTCGGGCAGTTTCAGCAGTTTGACGTTTTTGGCGGCGAGGCTTGGCTGGAATGAGGCAATCATTTTGTCTATGGCTGCCAGTGTACTGAAGGTCTGCTGTTCGATGCCGACTTGGGAGTGCAGGATTCTGATCAAGGCTTGTTTGGTTTGTGGTGTTAATTCGCTTTTCAGACGACCTTGCTCTTTCAGATTCAGTATGGTCAGGTCGACAAGCGGGCGCAATGGTTCGATAAAGTCGTCGGCAAGATTGAAGGGATTGAGTTCGCTTTTATGAAACAGTCCCAATGCGGGCAACCAACCATATAAGGCGAGGGATCGGGCAACGGCGGCACGAATCACGGCATAGGCGTAATTCAGACTGGCATTGACGGCATTGTTGTCGTTGCGGGTAAATTTTTCTCCAAACACGGCTTGAAAATAGAGAGCAGCGGCTTGAGCTTCGCGGTTCCCTGTATCGCCGGAGCGAACTTCGGCAGCCAATGCGCGTAGCCGTTTAGCCGCAATGTCATTGCCTGTTTCGTCGGCAACAAATGCTTGGTTGAGGATTTTTCGACGGACGATATGTTGCCAAAGTTGCTTTTTTAAGGGTTCGCTGATATTCAGCTGCAGTTTGAGGGTTTTTAATTGGCGGTGGTATTGCGAGTAAGGCAGCCATTGGCCGCAGGGTAGGAATTGTTCGTCGCAAGTCAGCAGAGTCGTTCCATATTCTGCCAATGCCGATAAAAGCGGGGCGGTAATCAGTGTTTCCCGATGTTCGACAACAATGACAGCAATGTCTTCTAAGGGGACGGTATAAGATTCTCCGTTTTGACGAATCAGCATTTGTTTGCGGTGCAACGACAGTTTGCCGCTGTTTTGGATAAGCAGGCTGCGCCATGTCATGTGTTTTCTCCTTTGTGTTTGTGCAACGAAAAATCCCTGCTTCAGGTCGTCTGAAACAGGGATGAGTTTACTTAACGGACGGGCGGACGTTTTTTCAGACGACATGGTCTGATTTCTTTACCGAGTTCGTCGATTTGGTATTTTTGAAAGGAAAGGGCGGTTTTAACGCCGATACGATGCATACCGTCTTTACCTTTTGATTTTTCCAAATCATGCTCCCGAAGAGAAATGGCTCCAGTGGCTCGATCTAATCCTGAAAAGTAACCTAAAAAGCTGTCTTTTTTAAGTTGAACTTTAATTAAATCATTTGAATAAAGTGCAAATCTAAATTCGAAGCTTTCATCCATTACGGTCCAGTTTTCCTCATCTGCGTAAGCGACTACCGCCCTATCTGGCAAAATCCCTTTCGCCACCTGCCAACTGTAAATCGGTACCAAATAATATTTGCCAGCTTTTTCAAATACATCTACCCGTACCATAGTCGCATTATCAGCAACGCCGTTACGGTTACGCACCAAGACGCCGGTTTTCTGTACTTGCTCAATGCGTACGGCTTTTACCTGCTGAGTTGGGTTACCTGCTTTATCGTGTTTGTAGAACGGCTCGGCAAAGGCTTTGGCAGGATCGTCCTTATGTGCTTCCAAGCGTGCTTTCAGTCCTGCGTATACTTTGGGTTCACGCTCCCGATTGACCATTTTTTCCAAGTCTTTCAGTTTTAACTGTGTCAGCGGTACGCGCAATACGCTGATACCTTCATTCAGCCGTTTGGCGGATTTGACGGTTTCCATATGGCCTTGCCCGCTCATCTTCCGATTGGGCGCACGCGAAACAAACAGTGGCATAACGTATTCGTGTATGGCTTCGGGGCGAGATGGTAATTTTTCAGCAAGCAACGCACGTAGTTTTTCAGGCGTGTCGGCTTCTTCAAATTCGGGTTCGCCGTCTGGTTTGTCAAAGACGCGAATCATAACTTCCTGCGTGAAAAATTCCCAAGGTTGCGGGAAGTGTGTTTTTTGATGCAGCACTTCGCCCGTCTCTTTATCCACAGTTTTACCGTCAAACGCGTTCATTTCTTTGTAACGTACAAAACGGGTAATTCTCTGCTGCATGGCAACGGTCGAACAGGCAACGACAACTGCGTCCAAAGCATGATGGCGGTCGTTTTCCGCACGCACTTTGTGTAATCCCCAAAAACCGCGCAATAAATTGGTAATTTGTCCGTTGGAGGCAAATACACGTCTTTTTCCTTTTCCGGTCAGTTGCATATGGTCGGCAACAAATTGACATAGGAAACGGTTGACGTAGCGCGTGTCGTTCAAGTTGCGTTCTTTAAATCCTTCTTCATCGAATTTTTGCAGTAGAACCCGTTGCTTTTTACTGTGAGGGAAACGGCTGGTTTCTACGCGCGCTTTAAATTCCAGCCATTCACGGCTGTTGTCTTTGCCGTTAAAATATTCATAAGGTGTTCGGTTGCCTTTGTTTTGGTTTTCGCTGCCCAACACTAGCACTTTATTGTTGAAACTGTCATCCCATGTACGTGAAAACGGCAGAGCATGGTCAATTTCAACATAGCCTTTTTCGTTCAGACGACGTATATCGATTACCTTGCCTGAATACAGGCATTTTCCGTGCTGTTGCTCGTACAGGCGCAGTTTCAGAATATCTTTGGATTTGGGTTCACCGACAAAATTGGGGAAATATTCTCGGAATTTGGCAGCGGCTTTTTCCCTGTCTTTGCGGTTTTCTTCCTGACGTTTCTCAATTTCTTTGCGGTCTTTGAATGATTTGCCCACTTCACGCGCTGTTTCAATATGAATACGCGCAGGAGAGCCGTAACGTCGTACGACGGCATTAATGACTTTTCTAGCTTGAGATAAGGCGCGCAGGACGACGGGATTGCGGATTTCGTCGGCGGGAATCGGCGGTAGATAAAGCGTTTCCTCCGAATTTTTCCTGCCGTGATGATCGCCGTAGATTTCGGCGCAGGCTTCATCGTAACGTTTGCCTTGTTCCATCAATGGCACAATTCGGCGCAATGCTTTCAAAGAAATCTGGACGAACTTGTCAAAGCTGATGTGTTTCAACAGCGCATCCAAGATTTCAGATTGCAAGCAGCCTTTCAGACGACCTGTAATATCTTCATCTGTTTTAAACAGGGAGAATGCCGTACCGATTTCATCCTGCAATTCGGGGGAAATGCTCAACGGAGATTTCTTGTCTTTCAAACCTTCTTTTTCCAGTGCGCGACTGATAGCATGGTAAGCCTTCATTTCCATCAGTGTTGCGGATTCGGCATTGTCTTTGCCGTAACGCAAGCCTTTGAAGAATGCCGTATCGTCCAAGTCCAGCAGTTTGCGGGCTTGGGCATAGGTCAGCTTGGACTTTTTGTATGGTTCGTCCATAAGCGTGGTACGTTCGGCATCAGTCAGCGGACGTTCGTTTCCTTGATTTAAAATACGCAGATTGTTCAGTTTGGTCAGCCAGATAAAACGTTCGGCGGTGTAGGTGTTTTTGGCTGCTTTCGGTTCTGCCGGCTCGAAGGTACAATGTCCTAACATTTTTTGAATGGCATCTCCGGATAGGGCAGGACGTTGCGTCATCAGCAGGTTTTCAATACCGTTTTTGAGGTCGTCTGAAACATGAGGATTGCCGAATTCTTTTTGTTTTTCAAACAGTAAAACCAGTTCCGCCTGCAAATCTTTGCGGCTGAACGTATGCGAATAATCTCCGCGCTGGTTACGGATATGACCGCTTTCTTTTTCAAACTTATTCAAAGCCAATTCGGCCGGAGTGCGAAAATCGCCTGCCTGTAAAGCGTGGGCGTTGTCGGCTACGCCTTTGAGCAAAGCGCCAAGCTCCTTGTCGGCAGTTTCGCCTTCATTTTTCCGTTGCGATAAATAGCCGCGATGTTTGACCAAATGCAGCAAAACCGCTGCCCATTCTAAAGGTGCCAACCTGCGGTCTAATGCGGCCGCACGAAGTTGCCAAGGTGTATTCGGTAATAATTTGATAAAGCCGTTTTCATCAAAATCTTCGGGTTTTAAAACGCCTTCGTGCTTCAACAGACGACGCGCCCGAAGTAGGCGATGGGCGCGACGGCGGGTCAGGCGGCGAATGCTGCGTGCTGCACGCCTTGCCGCGGCCAGTGAATCTCCCGTTTTCGGCACTTCGGCACGCTCAAAAACACGCACGCCCAAATCAATCAGGCGAATAGGATTTTCTTCATTGTCAATTTCCACCATCGCCCAGCCGACGGAAGCAATACCGATGTCGAGACCAAGGATGTAATTCAGTGGATTGGGTTTAAAAGCAGTCATTTGTTTCTCCACAATTTCATAAACAACAACAGCAATATATCCGAAAAAAGCATTAACATGCAAATGAAATAGTTGACTTCAGTTACTGTACCCGCTAGAATCCGTAATATATTGTCGCACTGCGAAATGAGAAACGTTGCTACAATAAGGCCGTCTGAAAAGATGTGCCGCAACGCTCTGCCCCTTAAGGCTTTAGTCTTAAGGGGCATCGTTTTTATGGCTGTCTAACTAAAATCTGATGTTGTCGGGGATGGGGGATATAAAAAGTATTTGGGTTGGCGATGTTGTGAGGTAGCGTTCAAGCCCGTTGTGTTGGGGATAGAGATAGCTGTTTTGGGGATAGTATGAACAAGTGTAAGAGGTCGTCTGAAAGCCGTTTTCTGTTTTTCAGACGACCTCTTCGTTTTATACGGATACGCCGACGGCGCGGGCGATTGCCAGGCCTTCTTCTGCGCTCATGTAGACGGGGTTTTCGGGGCGGTCGCTGCGGACGATGTCGCCTTGTCGGAACATCGCCAGTTCGTCCACTGCCAATTGCGACCAGGTTTCGTCTCGGGTCAGTGGTAAGGTGGCGATGACGGCGACTTTGTCGTTCGGGGTGGTGACTTCGGAAAAATCAACCATTACGTCGTCGTCTAAAAGCCGTGCTTTGCCGAACGGGGCTTTGCGCACGATGTAGTGCAATAGTGTGCTGGCGTGGGCAAACAGGTTGTCGCCGTTGGACATGACGAAGTTGAACAGGCCGAAGCGGCGGATTTCGTGGGTCAGTGCGGCGAGGGCGTCGAATAGGGTGTCCGGATCGGGCTTGGTGGCGAAGCGGCTGCGCAGGCGGTTGAGGATGTAGCAGAAGGCGCGTTCGGAATCGGTGGTGCCGACGGCATGGTAATACTCGCCTTGCTCGGGGTAGAAATCCATCAAATGTCCGTTGTGTGCAAACAGCCAGTATTCGCCCCACATTTCGCGCATGAAGGGATGGGTGTTCGCCAGCGAGGTTTGTCCTTGCGAGGCTTTGCGGATGTGGGCGATGACGTTTTCGGATTTGATTTGGTAGGCACGGACGAGGTCGGCGACGGGCGAGGCGGCACTGGGTTTGTCGTCGTGAAACAGGCGTACGCCTTTGCCTTCGAAGAAGCCGATGCCGAAACCGTCTGCGTGGTGGTCGGTGATGCCGCCGCGACGGCGGAAGCCTTCAAAGGAAAAGACGATGTCTGTGGGGGTGTTGCAGTTCATGCCGAGTAGTTGGCACATGATGTTGACCTTTGTTATTTTGATGTGGGGATTGGGGCAAAACAGGGGTAAATCGGCGCAATGTATAAGTGTTTTGCGTGATAGATGGGATTATGGTCTATCGGAAGGGGTGTTTCAATAGGAAGGGGAGGGATATTGGGGGTAAATTCGGTGTGATTGTCTTTTGCTGCGTCTGATGGTGCGGAAAGGTCGTCTGAAAATGGGAAACTGTTTTCAGACGACCTTTGTTTAAGGAAGATGCTTCATTCTTTATTGCGTGAGCTGCCTTTGTTTTAAACGGAAGCCATCAAGATAAAAGGGATACAAACATGACCGGTATTTAAAAAAGGTCGTCTGAAAACCGTATGGGCGTTTCAGACGACCTTTCGATATTGTGCCTTGATGCTTACAAGGTGCCGTAAGAGTGCAGGCCACTCAGGAACATGTTGACGCCGATGAAGGCGAAGGCGGTAACGAACAATCCGATGACTGCCCACCATGCGAGGATTTTGCCGCGCCAGCCTGCGACGAGGCGCAGGTGCAGCCAGACGGCGTAGTTGAGCCAGACGATGAATGCCCAAGTTTCTTTCGGGTCCCAGCTCCAGTAGCGTCCCCATGCGTCGGCGGCCCACAGTGCGCCGAGAATGGTGGCGATGGTGAAGAACAGAAAGCCGACGGCGATGGCTTTATACATGACTTCTTCGATGACTTGCGAATGCGGCAGCCATGATTTTTTGCCGGTGTTTTCGTTTCTCAATGCCCAAAGTTCGGCGATGCCGAGCATGGCGGCGATACAGAATGCACCGTAGCCGATGAAGTTGGCGGGGACGTGGATTTTCATCCACCATGATTGCAGGGCGGGAATCAGGGGTTGGATGGTGTGCGCTTCGCGGGAAAAGCTGTACCAAAGGACGAAGCCGACAACGATCGTCATGAAGCTGAAGACGAAGCCGCCGAGTTTTTGTACGGCGAAACGGGCTTCGTAGTAGAGGTACATCAGGGCGGTGATGACGAGGAAGAGGATGAAGACTTCGTAAAGGTTGGAAACGGGGATGTGTCCTGCGTCAGGGCGCAGGAGGTAGCTTTCGTGCCAGCGCACTAAAAGTCCGGTAAAGCCTGCGACGGCGGATACCCAAGCGAATACAGAACCCATGCCGAGCAGGGTGTTGGTGGCGACGTTTTTGCGTTGTGCCAACACGGCGCCGGAGATGTAGGCAAAAAGTGCGAAGAAGATGAAGGCGCATTGCCACATAATCGCGGACTGGCTGCTGAGGAAGTATTTGAGCAGGAAGTCGTCGGCATGTTTGATTTCGCCATCGTAGAGCATGACTGCGCCGTATGCGAGGACGGCACACAAAGGTACAAACCAGCGCATGGGTTTGAAAAACCAGCCTAAAAAGACGGTAATGCCCGCGCTTGCCCACAAAATCACCATTTCGTAGATGTCCATGGTGTGCTGGATGCGGGTTTGGGCGAAGAATGCGCCGGCTGCGGTCAAGAGGGCGAATATGCAGTCAACCGTATTCAGGGACTTGAGGAACGATTTGTGCGTCAGCAGCTCGTGTTCGGGTAGGGGATTATGGTTATGCGTCATGGTTCAAATCTTTCGCCAGTCGTTGCAGGCTTTGTGTATGTTGCGGAAACTCTTTTTGCAGGTCGCGCTCGTTGCGGCTGGAAGACATGGCAAAGCGGATGCGGTCGTCTGAAAACAGAACCCACGCGCGTTTCTCGCGGATGTAGAACATAAATATCGTGCCGAGAACCAGCAAAACAGAGCCTAAATAGACTAAAAATGCACCGGGCGAACGGGTCATTTGCAAGCCGGAGGAGCGGACTTCTTCAAAGCCGTCCAGTTGCAGGAGCATGGGTGCGGGGTATTCGGTCAGGCCGGTATAGGCATCCATGCTGTGCAGCAGGAAGCGGTTGCGTGCTTCGTCTTGAGGCCACTCGGTCAGCTTGTATTTTTGGATGGTTTCTTCCAATACGGCGTTCATGACGCCGAACAGCATTTCATAAAAATATCCCTGCATTTTTTCCTGCTGCTCTTTGGGGATGTTTTTGGTGATAAATTCGTCCAACGCCAAATAGCCGCCTTTCGCAAAAATGCCCAAGGTATTTTCGGCGGCAAGGGTAAATTGCTCGCGGATGTTTTCGGGTGCATTCAAGGTCGCGTTGCGGATGACGGTTTTGCGTGCGGTTTCGTCTTTCAAGAGTTCGCGCATCGCCATGAAGGTATCGGGTTTGGAGGTTCTATCGGCAGGAATGCGCAGCCAACGGTATTGTTGTTCCAGACCTGTGCGCGTGCCGGTAATGAAGAAATAATCCTGTTCTTGTTTAACAGGCAGCATGTAGTTTTTATATTCCACAGCCTGACCCGCTTTGTCGCGGATTCGGTAAACAACGGACGGACCGATGTTGGTGTATTTTTTGTTCTCTTGGGACACGGCGCGCACGTCGTTAATCGCTGATTGCAGGGTTTGCTCTTTTTCAGACGACTTGCTCATGTCTTCTACGTTCATGGACGTGAATTGGTCAAACTCCAGCTTGTAGGAAGTATTGCCGATGTCAAGCGGGAAGTCGCGCATAGACGTTGCCCTGAGCGTAACCGGCTCGCGGCTTGGGTTGCCCAAATTCCATGCTTTAAATTTCAAATCGGAACCGCCGTCGGCAAAGCTCGCTTGATAGATGGTGATGCCGTGCAGCGTCAGCGGATGGTTGACGCGGATGGTGTGTTCGGATTTTTTGCCGCTTTCCTTGTCGGTAATTTCCAAATCGCTGGCAAAATCACGCGGCATACCGGTATTGTAAAAGTCGATGTGGAACTTCTTCAGCTTCACGTCAAACGGCAAATCCTGAACCAGCATCCCGTTGTCGGCATTGAGGAATACTACGTCCGCACTTTGCCCTTCGGTAATGTTTACATTACCGCGGAACGACAGGTTTGATGTGCTCAAAACGCTTTCAGGCTTGAAGTCTTTGGCATAGACGGAATGGTTGTCCGGTACGACGCGTCCGGTCAGCATACCGATTTTCAGTAGGAGGTTGCTGTCTATCAAGCCGCCCAAGCAAATCACAATCAGCGCGGTATGGGCAAAAATATAGCCCCACTTGTTCATCGCCCCTTTTTTGGCGGCAACCAAAACCGATCCGTCTTCGCGCGTTACGGTTTTGCAGCTGAAGCCTTGTACTTCGAGATAACGTCGGGCGATTTCAGACGACATCTTGCCTTCCAATACAGTCGAATGGCGCATCGCCGCCAATGATTTTTCTTTAGCGTTTTCACGAAACGATTTGATTTCGCGGAGAAAAGGAGGAACATTGCGAATCAGGCACAAGCTGGTCGATATCACCAAAAACATCATGATGACCACAAACCAAGCGGACGCATAAACATCGTACAAGCCTAAAAAGTTGAAAATCTGCGACCAAAACGGACCGAATTTCACAACATAATTGACCTGAGGCTGGTTTTGCTGCAACACCGTCCCGATAACCGAAGCGACGCCCAAAAGACTGAGCAGGGCAACGGCAAAACGCATGGAGCTTAAAAAAGCGAACCAAGGTTTGCGGATAAGGGGGACGGATAAAGGGGATTTGCTCATAGCGGTTTGATTTGATAAAGAATACGGGGATGGTCGGGATCCGGAAGAGGCCCGATTATCGAACGGCACGAAAAATAGACATGATGGGGCAAAAAGCCAAAGGCTGCCATTTGAAAATACTTATTGCCTCAAAAGCGGCGGCATACCATCGCACAAGGTCGTCTGAAAACAACCGCCCAAGGGCAAGCGTTTTCAGACGACCTTGATATTCACATCATCCGCAAACAGACGGATTGACAGGAATCAATGCAGACCTTGGATGAAGTTGGAAACCGCATTCAACTCTTCTTCGGTCAGGCGTTTGGCAATATCTTCCATAATCGCGTTTTTGCGTTGTCCGGATTTATAAGCCTTCATTTGATCGACCACATAAGACATATGTTGGCCGCCTAAGCGCGGATATGCGCCGATTTCGGTACCGCCGCCCGGAATACCCGCGCCGCTGGGGCCGTGGCAGGACATACAGGCAGGAACTTTTTTATCCACCAAACCGCCTCGGTAGATTTTGCCGCCCAAAACAGGATCATTTTGTTTCGGGTTAGCCTCGCCGGATTTGGCCTGTTGTTTGGCATAGAATGCGGATACATTCAGAATGTCTTGTTCGGACAGGTTCATCACCATAGGTTTCATCACAGCGGCGGAACCGTTTGTACGTTTGCCTTCTTTAATGTCCAAGGTTTGACGGTAGATATAGGCACTGTGTTGCGCGGCGAGCTTTGGATACATGGCGATGCCGCTGTTGCCGTCCGCCGCATGACATGCCGCACAAATGGTAGTAGCCACTTCTTTGCCTTTTGCAATATCCGCTTTCGGGGCAGCGACAGCCGCGCCGGCAGCCAAAACCAAGGCCGCTAAAGTCAATCGTTTCATGGAGTGCTCCTGATTACAGCATTGCATACCGCGACAATGCCTTTTTTATACTCAAAACGCCGGATAAATTTTACCCGATAAAAACCGATAATTCTATAAACGTGCTATTCTATACTAGATTTACATTAAATTACTACCATGTTTCGCAACATGAACACGGCAAATTCCGCCACTCCGTCTCAGGGAACAAGGAAATACGGATGAACCTCTTTCAGAACGCCAAATTCTTCACCACCGTCAACCATCTCAAAGACCTGCCCGACACACCCGCAGAAATCGCATTTGTCGGACGAAGCAACGCAGGCAAATCCAGCGCGATCAATACCCTGACCAACCATGTCCGGCTCGCCTACGTTTCCAAAACGCCGGGACGGACCCAACACATCAATTTCTTCGAATTGAGCAACGGCAGCTTTATGGTCGATTTGCCGGGTTACGGCTATGCACAAGTTCCCGAAGCCATCCGCACGCATTGGGTCAAACTCTTGGGCGACTACCTCCAACAACGGCGCCAGCTCATCGGCTTGGTGTTGATTATGGATGCGCGCCACCCATTGAAAGAGCTAGATTTGCAGATGCTGGACTTTTTCCATATCACCGGCCGCCCTGTGCATATTTTGTTGTCGAAAGCCGACAAGCTGTCGAAAAACGAGCAAATCAAAACTTTAGGCGCAGTCAAAAAATCGCTCAAGCCCTATATGACCCGTCAACGCATCAGCGTACAACTATTTTCCAGCCTTAAAAAGCAAGGCATAGAAGAAGTCAACCAAGTCGTCGGCGGATGGTTTGCTACGCATCAAGAAGAAATGGACAACTTGAATATCGGAAATCTGGAAAATTCCGAGTCATTGTAATCGGTCGTAGTATGGTCTGCATTGACGGGACGCAAATCCGTTTATTGTCTTGCAGGGTGAGGGAACAAAATCGTCTTACTGCCGTGTATGTTGCTTTGAAATAGATAAACCCGAAAAGGTCGTCTGAAAATGTTGGATCATGTTTCAGACGACCTTGTTGTTTTTATAGTGGATTAAATTTAAATCAGGACAAGGTGACGAAGCCGCAGACAGTACAG
>JUNU01000211.1 GCA_001067655.1 Neisseria lactamica | reverse complement strand
TAGTACGGCAAGGCGAGGCAACGCCGTACTGGTTTAAAGTTAATCCACTATACCCTCCAAAGGTCGTCTGAAATCACACAAAGCATTACCCTATGATTCATCCCAATTTGAAAGAATACCTTCCCTCCTATTATTTCAGCACCATCAATCCCCACGCCGCCTATCCCAAGCTTGAAGGTCGTCTGAAAACCGAAACCTGCGTTATCGGAGGAGGATTGACAGGACTTTGCACCGCCCTTCCCCTTGCCGAAAACGGACGCGAAGTTACCGTACTCGAAGCCGCCCGTATCGGCTTCGGCGCATCAGGGCGCAGCGGCGGGCAAGTCATCAGCGATTACGCCTGCGGTATGGAAGAAATCGAAAAACAAGTCGGCTTGGAACAAGCCCGCTGGTTTTGGCAGCAATCCCTGCAAGCCGTCGAACTCGTTGACGAACGGGTTAAAAAACACCAAATCGCTTGCGACTGGCAGCGCGGCTATGCTACCGTCGCCATCCGCCCGCAGCATTGGGAAGAATTGCAACAATGGCATGAACACGCCCGACAACATTACGGCGCTACCCATTACCAACTCTGGGATAAAGTCACGCTCAAGCAACAACTTGCCAGCGATATGTACTTGGGCGCACAGTTCGATCCTCATTCCGGTCACCTCCATCCGCTCAACTATACCCTGGGCATCGCCTGCGCCGCTGCCGAAGCAGGCGCGCAGATTTTCGAACAGTCCCCGATGACCCGTATCGAACCCTATCAAGGCGGCTGGCTCGTCCATACCCCGGACGGCAGCATCGAATGCCAAAACCTCGTGTATGCCGTCAACACTTACGCCGGTTTGCATCAAAAATTCAAGCCGTTGGAAAAAAAAGCCATCGCCGTCAGCACCTTCATCATCGCCACCGAACCGCTGGGCGAACGCGCCAAAGAACTCATCCGCAACAACATGGCTGTCTGCGACAACCGCCACGTCCTCGACTACTACCGCCTCAGCGCCGACGGCCGCCTGCTCTTCGGCGGTAAAGACAACGAGTTCATCGACGATCCCAACCGCATGACCGAGCTTGTCCGCCAAGACATGCTCAAAGTCTTCCCCCAGCTTGCCGATGTCAAAATCGAACATTCATGGGGCGGCGAATGCGACATCACCGCCAACCTCGCCCCCCACTTCGGAAGACTCGCGCCCAATGTTTACTATGCCCAAGGCTACTCGGGACACGGCATGGCGATTACCGGCATAGCAGGCCTTGCCATCGCCGAAGCCATCATGGGCGACGATGGTCGTCTGAAACCGTTTGAAAAACTCAAACACCCCAGCATCATTACCCAACCTTTCCTGCGCAAACTCGGCTCCTTCCTCGGTTCGAAATATTACCAATGGAAAGACAGCCGTTAAGCATTTGGTTAAGCTCGAACACATCAACAAAAGGTCGTCTGAAACCCGATTCAGGTTTCAGACGACCTTTTCGATATTGAATTGAAGACTTCCAATCAAACTGCTATCGCATCAAATGTTCAACGAACGCCCGATGCATTTAGATTCCTACCCTCTCCATTTGTGCTCCAAACCCATTACATCAAATGAATCCCGCTTGCCGGATTGGAAACATTTTCATATACGGTAATCGAAACGATTTTTCCACTTTCGTCAAACACAATTTCCAGATAGGGCTTATCAGGGCTGCGGTCGTGGTTGAAAAGGCGGAATACCCTTTGCGCCTCAAAAATCTTTCCGTGTGCTTTCAAATATTCGGGCAACTGGCTGATGTTTTGAAAACTACCGCCAAACCCGCCGCCATGTTTCTTAAGATATTCCGGCGTTCCTTCTATGTCGAAATTGTGCGTTACCCTCAGCGGCTGATCCGAACCTTGGCTTGTCTGTTTGCCTGTTGATAAAACCAAAGTATCCCGACGCCTGAGTGCTTTCATTTCTTGTATCACCGGTTCAACCGCCTGCTGATTATAGCTCCGCTCCCCTTTTGCCATCTGATCAATAGCCTCTATCACTTTATCAACGTTTTTAGGATCATTCGGATCAATATCAGGGAACAGTGCCTGCTCCAGCGGATCGTCTCCGCCGGGAATGCCCCAAATCGCCGCCAATTCTTTAGGGCTGCGTTCAAACAAACAACTGGAATCGATATTTTCGGCAACCTGACGGACAAAATCATCAATGCCGCCAATCTGATGCAGGTTGGTGCAGTTTGAAGAAGGTGCGCTTTCTACTTGCTTGACGCTATTAGAGTTGGATGTGATTGGATTCAAATCGGATTGGGAAGAAGCTGATGACGCGGAGGATGGAACAGCGGATGCGCCGACTTCTTTTGTTTTATCTTCTTTGCTTGGAGAACACGCAGTCAGCATGATTGCAGTAAGCCATAAGAGAAGTGATGACGTTTCGTTTTTCATTATTTTGTTTTCAACATAAAGAGGTCGTCTGAAAATCTGCCATTTCATTTTTCAGACGACCTGTTATTCATAGAACTCAAGAACCTTGTTATTGCCAGCAAGGTGCTCAATCCATCTTACCCGACGCGATAAAACGCCAAACTGCCCAAAAGGTTGGGGAAATGTTTGACCTGTTTGTTGCCCGTCATGACCGCGCGCTCGAGGACGCGGATTTTGTTTTTGGCGCACAATAAATCAAAGTCTTTGAGCGTACACCAATGGATATTCGGCGTGTCGTACCAATGGTAGGGCATGCGTTCGGAAACCGGCATATGACCGCCGATGGCGATTTGGAAGCGGTTACGCCAGTAGCCGAAATTCGGGAAGCTGACAATTGCCTGTTTCGCCACGCGCATGAGGCAACGCAGGATTTTCTCGGTATTCTGCATGGCTTGGATGGTTTGGCTCAAGACGATAACGTCAAACGTCTGATCGCCAAATTCAGCCAAACCCTGCTCCAAATCGGCTTGAATGACGTTCACGCCGCGTGACATGGCGGCGATGACGCTGTCGGTGTCGATTTCGATGCCGTAGCCGCTGCATTTTTTGTGTTCCACCAAAGCCGCCAGCAATTCGCCGTCGCCGCAGCCCAAGTCCAAGACGCGGCTGCCTTCGGGAATCCAGTCGTAAATCAACTGCAAATCGTCGCGCAAATTCATGATCGGCAATCCTTGTCAACATTGTTCATATAAACCGCTACGGCGCGCATGTAGGCCTCGTCTTCCATCAAAAAGGCGTCATGGCCGTGGTTGGATTTGACTTCGATATACTGCACCGGCTTGTGCGCGGCAATCAGCGCTTTGACCAGCTCTTTGGAACGCGCGGGCGAAAAACGCCAGTCGGTACTGAAGCTGGCAACAAAGAATTTCGCTTTCACATTTTGCAGGGCACGGGTCAGGCTGTCGCCGAAATCCGCCGCCGGATCGAAATAGTCCAGTGCCTTGGTCATGAGCAGGTAAGTGTTGGCATCAAACCGCCCGACGAATTTGTCGCCCTGATAGCGCAGATAGGATTCCACTTCAAATTCAACACCGTAACCGTATTGATAGCCGTTTGAACGCAAATCGCGTCCGAATTTTTTGCCCAAACCGTCTTCGGCAAGATAAGTGATGTGCCCCATCATGCGGGCAATCCGTAAGCCTCGTGCAGGAACGGTATTGTGACTGCGGTAATGTCCTTCGTTGAAATCGGGGTCGGTCAAAATCGCCTGACGTGCTACATCATTAAACGCGATATTTTGCGTGGACAGTTTCGGCGCAGATGCAATCACTAAGGCATGGCGCACGCGCTCGGGATAGGAAATCGTCCATTGCAAAGCCTGCATACCGCCCAAGCTGCCGCCGACAATCGCCGCCCATTGTTCGATACCGAGATAATCGGCAAGCGCGGCCTGGGATTTTACCCAGTCCTTCACCGTAACCACCGGAAAATCCGCGCCGTATTCCCTGCCCGTTTCAGGATTGATCGACAAAGGCCCGCTGCTGCCGTCGCAGCCGCCCAGATTATTCAAACCGACCACGAAAAAACGTTCCGTATCAATCGGTTTGCCGGGACCGACCATATTGTCCCACCAGCCCGCATATTTATCCTCCGCCGAATGCCTGCCCGCAACATGATGGTTGCCCGACAGCGCATGGCAGATTAAAACCGCATTGTTTTTTTCGGCATTCAGCTCGCCGTAGGTTTCAATCATCAGATCGAAACGTGGCAAAGTTTTACCGTTTTCCAAAACCAGCGGCATCTCAAACGGAATTTTTTGGGGCGTTACAATGCCCACTGAGGCACTTTGACTCATATCCTGTTCCAACAAATGCGGCGAAAAGCGTTATTATATAGCAAACGGCATGACTTTTTGACACGGTCGGACAAGCAGCCCGACGCGCTGAAACATCCGTCCCCAGTCCGCCGCGCCCGAACCATACTTTTTCAGACGACCTCCCCCGCTTCCCGACATGATAGGCAGACTTTTCCGTATTTTTTTCTTTTTCGCACTTGCCGCGCTGATTATCAACCGCCTCTTCAGCCGCAAGCAAAAACGCGCCCTGCGCGATGTCGCCAAAATCAGCGCATGGGTGCTGCTTGGTGCAGCCGCAGCGACGCTGTTTTGGTATCTGGTCATGCTGTATTTCAAACACATTCCGGATTCTTATTGACGGATGTTGATAGCCAGACAAAAGGTCGTCTGAAAACTCAAATTCAGGTTTTCAGACGACCTTTTCCCGTATATTAAAAACACAGGTAATCGCGACATTGCCAAAGCCGCAGTCTCAGCTCAAGATTTAGCATCCGGCTTCTCCTTAAATTCCGTTCCGACGAACGTCCGTTTCGGGTTGCCGCGCTCCACCTGATAAAGCTGGCTGTGCTGTGCGCGGGCGTAATCGTCAGCCTGTCCGGCATGATGTTCCGCCAGCTTTTGCGCCAGCAGGGTCAAAGCCAATTTTTTGTTGGCATGCTGACTGCGTTCGCTTTCGACGCGCACGGAAATACCGCTTGCTTTATGAGTGGCACGGACAGCACTTTCAGTTTTATTGACGTGCTGCCCGCCTTTACCGCCCGAACGGCAGGTTTGGAACTCAATTTCGCTTTCAGACGGCATTTCAGGCATATCGGGCATGCGGAAAACGCCGATATACCAGTTTTTACGCGGATGCTTCGGACGGACGGGGCTGACGCATATCCATTGGAGCGAACCTTGCCAACGCTGTGCCAGAGTTTCGGTATGTTTGCCGTCCAATTTAAGCACCGCCGACATCATGCCGTGTTTATCGGCGGTTTCGGAGATGATTTCCGCCTCAACACCTTCCGCCTTTGCCTCGGCAAGCAGCCTGCCCAATACGAAGCGGGCAAAGATGCGGCATTCGGCAGGCCCTTGGGCTGTAGAAATTTGCAGATAAACCGTTTGTAAGTTTTGCTTCATTTTTATTCTCCACATCCGCCGCTGGTTTTATAAGTCAAAACGGGTTTGAACCGGGCGACCAATTCAATCAGACCTGCGTTTTTCATGGCTGAAATGACGCTGTCTATGTTTTTATAAGCCTGCGGAGCTTCTTCAAAAATCAAAGCTTTATCCTGACAAACGACCACGCTGCCGAATGCGGTTTGGCGCAGGCTGTCGGCGGAATATTTGTGCGACAGGCGGCCTTTGCATTCGCCGCGCTGCCATTTCCGTCCTGCGCCGTGTGCCAATGTGTTCAGCGAAATCTGACAATCTTGGCTCGGCAGAACCAGATAGCTGTAATCGCCGCGCGAGCCGGGTACCATGACCAAGCCTTTATCGGCGGGAGTTGCGCCTTTTCGGTGCAGCCAACCGGTTTGCCCCGCGATTTCGGTTTGTTCGAGGAAATTGTGATGTACATCGAGCAGGCATTCGCCTTCTGTACGCCAGCGGTCGAGCATTCTGGCGGCAATCAGACGACGGTTTAAACGGGCAAACTCAAGTGCTGCCTGATGTTCGGCAAGATAGTCCGCCGCAGCCTCGCTGCCTTCCGCCAAACCTCGATGGCCGTAGGCTTCGATGTGGCGTCGCAAAATTTGCTGCCCCAGTCCGCGCGAACCGCTGTGTACCAACAATTGCAAACGGTTTGAATCAAAGGCAGCGGGAAGCAAATCGTCGCGGTAAACGGTTTCAACGGTTTGCAATTCGGCAAAATGATTGCCGCCGCCGATGGTGCCGACTGCGAGGTCGTCTGAAAACGGGAAATCGGATGCGGGTTCTCCGAGCAAGGATTCTTGTTCGTCTTGGCTCAAAGGCGTATCGATGTTGCCAAGCTGCTTGGCAAGTTTGGCGGGTTTGAGCTTGGCGGCGGACAAACCGGTTTGCCAAAACGCCATGCCGCAGCCGATGTCGTTGCCGATGAGCGCGGGGTAAAAATGACGGTCGCTGAAAAACGCTGCACCGACGGGATAACCCCGCCCCGCGTGCAAATCAGGCATACCGGCTACGCGCAGCATGTGCGGCAGCTTGGCGGTGGTTTTGAGTTGAGCGACGGCGTTGCCTTCAATCCAGGTTTCCGAATCAGCGATGATGTGAATATGATGGGGATTTTGATAATTGCCCATGTGTATGCTTTCTTTAAAACGGACAGATGGCAAAACGAGTCCAAACCGACAAAACGAAAAAGATGTCCGGTTTGAAAATATACCGACAGTCGTCTGACGTTTTCAGACGACCTCTGTCCGATTGATGGGAAAGCAGCCCGAAGCGGGCGATAGGGAAAATGCGGGAACGCGTTGTCCGAAAATCAGACCGACGCTTGGACTGCAAAGAATGTGATTGAGCGGATTGAAGTATTGCGTGTCATGGCTGCTCCTTTCTTTGCATGTGAAAATTGAAAACAGGCGGATTATAGGGGAAATGTTTGAAACGTTACAATCAAACTGTGCATTTTTGTGAATAGGTGTTGCAATACCGTCATGACGCAATGGAAACAAAAAGCAGCTCACACCTTTAAAAATCAAAGCGCCGGCTGCTTTTTACGTTTTCAGACGACCTCAATCCGACACCGAATCAGATACCATCTCGTTCTCAGCAAAAAATCCATACCGCACAGTTTAATCCGTTTATAAAAACACGAAAATAAGATAAATTGGCCCCACCCGAACCATCGTTCCATGTTGCCAGACCGCCGCTTGGTGTATCGTCTGTTCAAACCTGTTCTGACAAGCTTTCAGACGACCTTTGGGGTTGTCTGAAAATCAAAAAACACAAAAATTAAAACCTTACCGACCACCCATACGCATCAACCGCAGCGAGCCCAACTGCTGTCGGGAAAAATTCCGAAAAAGCCATTCAAGTCGTCTGAAACCAACAGAAAGGCAGAAATATGAATCCTAAATCCCTATACCGCGCCGCCCTGCTCGAATGCCTCAGTTATGTCTGCTTATCCGATTCTGCCGAAGCCCGTGCCGCTTACCGCACCTACCGCCAACTCGCCAAAAAAGGCTGCTCAGACGGCTGGTTCGGTCTCGGCAATGCCCGCCAGTACGGCGAAGGCGTCAAGCAAAACCTCACCAAAGCCGAAAAATATTACCGCCGTGCCGCCAAACTCGGCCACGCCAAAGCACAGGAATCTCTCGGCCGCCTGTACGAATTTGCAGAAAAGCCCGACTACTGCCGCGCCCGCAAATGGTATGCACGCGCCTTTAAGCAACACGGTAGCATAAACCCCGATGCGGCCTATGCAGCCTACCGCCTCGGCTTGCTGCACGAGCGTGGGCTCGGCGGCAAAAAAGACATTAAGACAGCCTGCCTGCTTTATCGCAAAGCAGCCAAAGCGGGTTGCGCCGAAGCCCAACGCGCCCTCGGCTACCTATACGATGAAGGCCTCGGTCTGACCCGAAACTACGCCAAAGCCTACAAATGGTACGCCCGCGCCTCCTTACAAGCGGACGAAACCGCCTGCAACAACATAGGCTTCCTCTACTACAAAGGCAACGGCGTGCGCCGCAACACACGCCAAGCAAAAAAAGGTACAAACTCGCCGCCCGAGCGGGCTGCATCATGGCATTATCCAACCTCGGTATCCTCTATGAAGATGCCGGTCGTCTGAAAAAGGCTGCCCGCTATTACCGCCGTGCCGCTGAGGCAGGTAGCAAATATGCCGCCAAGCAATTGAAGCGGCTGGACAAGAAAAAGTCTGCACAATAAACTGAGGTCGTCTGAAAACGGTGTGTCGCGTTTTCAGACGACCTTTCACCTACTTCCTTCCAAAACCTCCAACCATTTCTCCAGTCCGTATTCAAGCGATGTTTTGGTTTTTAAATCTAATTTTTCCAAATGCCCAACCGTACCGCTACCATCCTAACCACCGCGCTCGCCCCGCTGATTTGGGGCAGCACCTATCTCGTGACCACCGAATTTCTGCCACCCGACCGACCGTTTACCGCCGCACTTATCCGTGTGTTGCCTGCCGGGCTTTTGCTGTTGGCGTGGACGCGGCGCATACCTAAACGCGAGGAATGGGTGACCGTTGTCTTGCTCGGTTTTTTGAACATCGGCTTTTTTCAGGCAATGTTGTTTGTGGCGGCGTATCGCCTGCCGGGCGGACTGGCGGCGGTATTGAGTTCGACGCAGACGCTGATGGTGCTGGTGTTCACTTGGTTAATCGGCAAAACCATGCCGCCGAAAGCGGCTTGGGCTTGGTCGGCGGCAGGCGTTTTGGGGATTGCACTCTTGGTTTTGTCGCCGCAGGCGCGCTATGACGGGATGGGGATTTTGGCGGCATTGGCGGGCGCGGCGGCGATGGCGTTGGGCGTGTATTTGTCGAAACACCGCCGCACTTCGTTGCCCGTGTTGACGTTTACCGGCTGGCAGCTTTTCATTGGCGGTTTGTTTTTACTACCCGTCGCCCTGCTTGCCGAACCGCGGCTCGAATCTTTAAGCCCCGCCAATATCGGCGGCTATCTGTATTTGTGCCTGTTTGGTGCTGTGTTGGCTTATGTGTTGTTTTTCAGAGGAATTGCCAAACTTTCGCCTGCTGCGGTTTCATCGCTGGGATTGCTCAGCCCTGTCTCGGCATTTGTCTTGGGCTGGCTGTTTTTAGGACAAGGGATGGACGCAAAGTCGCTGGCAGGATTTGCGTTGGTATTGGTATCAATCTTCGGGGTACAGCGGGCGGTTATGAAAAAGGTCGTCTGAAAACAGCCTTGAGCCTTCAAGCTACGTTTTCAGACGACCTTTTGCGCCGGCCAGTTTATTTCTTCAAGAATGCCCGTTTCAGAATAATCAGCCAATCTTTTTTATCCAAAACAGGGCGTTGCGTGAATACATCGTATTTGCTGCCGTCCAGTTTCTGCAAAATCAGTTGTCCGCCGACAATAATCATCCGCAATTCAAATCCCAAACGGCCTTTCAGCGTTTTACCCAAGGGTGAGCCGCCTTTAAGCATTTGGAACGCGCGGTTGCATTCATACGCCATCAGTCTTTGGAACGCAAAATCCGCCTTGCCTTCGGCAATTTGCGCTTCGCTTACTTTGAATTTTTCCAAGTCGTCCTGCGGGATATAGACGCGACCTTTCTGCCAATCGACGGCAACGTCCTGCCAAAAGTTGATGAGTTGTAACGCGGTGCAGATGCCGTCGCTTTGGGCGATGCTGACTTCGTCGGTTTGTCCGTAAAGGTGCAGCATAATGCGTCCGATTGGATTAGCGGAACGGCGGCAGTAATCAATCAGGTCGCCAAAATCCTGATAACGGGTTTTGACAACATCCTGACTGAATGCGGACAAAAGATCGTAAAACGGCTGCAGCGGCAGTTTGAAGGGAGCGATGGCTTCGCGTTGCAAACGTTGCATTAGCGGGGTCAGCGGCGTTTCGCCACGCTGTATGCGGTCGAGTTCGGATTTGAGTTCGTCCAAAGCGCGCAAGCGTTCATCGGCTTTTGCACTGCCTTCATCGGCGAGGTCGTCCGCAGTGCGCGCAAAAGCGTAAACGGCATGGGTAGGCTTGCGCAGGCGGCGCGGCATGACGAGCGAGCCAACGGGGAAATTTTCGTAATGGTTGACGGACATAGCTATTTTAGATTCGGTATCTTGGGGTCGTCTGAAAGTATGGATCCGTATTGCTCACATGATTGGCTTACGGCGGGCTGTATACTTTCAAACCTGTATTAGCAACTCAGCATGATTTTAACACAACACATTATTTTATTAATGATTTAACTGTACGGCGCGCATAGAAATCCAAATTCAAAACCACAAAATTACCCTGTTTTCCAAATTCAGACGACCCTATTCACACAACGGATTTTAGCTACGGCAAAAACTATATTGAAATGACAAATCGCGGTATGGAAATAGACTGTCCCATCCAAACTTAACCCGAAACCATGCCTCCCTCGTTCCTCAATATATCCGTAAACACTTGATTCGCTTATAATCCCCATACTTCCAAGTAAGCGGAGA
Organism: Neisseria lactamica; assembly: GCA_001067655.1. Taxonomy (GTDB): domain Bacteria; phylum Pseudomonadota; class Gammaproteobacteria; order Burkholderiales; family Neisseriaceae; genus Neisseria; species Neisseria lactamica_B. The sequence continues at coordinate 7,023 of JUNU01000211.1, read as the reverse complement.
CTACGATGGACATGATGGCTTTCACGAATATTTTCTTAATCGTGCTATGTATTTTCACCATGCTGCTGGTGTGGTCGCGAAATTGGAAGCGTAAGCAGGCGTATTTTGAAAAAATCAAAAGCAATCCGGACAATCTGAAATGGCTCGAACAAAATCTGACTGGAAAAGAAACAGCAGACCTCAAAAACATCAACGAACATTTCGGGCTGTCTTTACTGCAAGCGAAACAACTGCTGGAATACTACAAGCAGCAGTCGGAAAAATAATCTATCGTAAAAAATGATCTATGATTTAAAACAGGCGGGCAGAATTCAGCCTGCCTGTTTTTTTACCTGTTTCAAAAAATCTTTTATTTCTGTATTGACAGAAATAAAAGACAAAAATAAAATACCCTCACTATGAAACTGAATCCGACCACTGAAAAATTTATCCTCCACTGGGGCGAAATGGGCACCAAATGGGGCGTCAACCGTACCGTTGCGCAAATCCACGCCCTACTCTACATCTTAGGCAGACCGATGAATGCCGAAGAAATTACCGAAACGCTCGGCGTAGCGCGCTCCAATGTCAGCAACAGCATCAAAGAGCTGCAAAATCTGAGGCTGGTGCATACCGTGCATATCTTGGGCGACAGACGCGATCATTTTGAAACTTCAGACGACGTCTGGACTTTGTTCCGCACCATCGCAGAAATGCGCATGCAGCGCGAAATCGAACCGACGCGGCAATTTTTGCAAAGCCTGATCGATAGTCCTGAATTTAGTCAGGAAAATGAAACCGCCAAACAGCGAATCCGGCAAACCCATGATTTCATCAATACGCTGACCATATGGGCAAATGAAATGCTGAAACTTTCCACTTCAACCATGGTGAAAATTTTAAAAATAGGCGCTGGAATACAGAAATTTTTCCGATGATGCCAATCAAATTGGTTTTTAATATACACAACCCGGTTTCTCTTACGCAATCATAGGTGTGTTATGACGCATTCGACAGAAGATTATTTCGACTATCCGAGAGGCAGAGTCATCATCGTTTATACTGCATCTACGCTATTTTTTGCGTTTAGTATCGGCTACTATGCTTTATTCTTTACCGTACCGGCCCTAATTTGCGGTTTGATCTTAAGCTTGACGTCTACATACAGGGACTTACGCGGCCTTATACGGGCAATCATAACCGGATCATTATGCGGTTGCCTATACCTTTTACTGTTTGGTGCAGATTTTGTCACCAGCCTCCTAGCCAGCGTGGTAATAGGCGGTACTTATTCTTTGATTGTTGGCGTTTTGAGCTTGCCCAATCCTCCGGGGGAGGATGATATTCAGGAACCTGCCTAATTTTTTACCCTTATATTTCTCTTTTGACAGAAATTTTAGAAATTACAGGCTAAATATATAAATAAACCGATAGGAAACCAATATGTCCGACAACACTACACGCAATCTCCCTGCCTACCTGTCTTACTCGATGGGTCTGCTATGGCTCTGGAGCGGTACCCAACCTCTGTTTTTCATGCCTGAAATGTCATTGGATTTGCTGCATTCGGTCGGCATTCCCAATCCGTTGCAATGGCCGACATTAATCGCCGCTTCACTATTGGACATCGGTTTCGCCTTTTTATGCTTCAGCCGACTTCGTTTCCGTTCCGCAATATGGCTGATGCAATTGATAATCGTCGCGGCATACAGCTTGATTATTGCCTTCAGGCTACCCGAAATGTGGGCGCACCCTTTTGCGCCTTTGGTAAAAAACCTGCCGATTATGGCTACTTTATTTTTCCTGTATCAATCCGTAGGAGATAAAAAATGAACACCTATTTAATCGTTAAAACCCTGCACATCATCTCGGCTACCTTAATGGTCGGCACCGGTTTTGGTACGGCGTTTTACCTCTTTTGGGCAAACCGCAGCGGTTCGGTCGCCGCGCAGTCGGTCGTATCGCATTGGGTCATCAAAGCAGATTGGTGGTTTACGACCCCAGCCGTCATTTTCCAACCCTTGTCCGGTTTATGGATGCTGTACGAACGCGGCTATACCGTTTCCACCATGCTGGAACAAAATTGGGTATGGATGACGCTCGGTTTATACATCCTTGCAGGCATTTGCTGGCTGCCCGTTGTCTGGCTGCAAATCCGCATGGCAAAGATTGCAGAACAAGTGCATAAAGAAAACGCAGACACCATTCCGGAACCCTATTGGCGTTATGCCAGACGCTGGGAATTGCTGGGCTATCCCGCCTTTTGCGCCACTATCGTGATTTACTTCCTGATGGTAATGAAACCGATTTAAAGATTTTCAGACGACCTCAGCAACACCATAAAGAAAAACCATGAACATCATCATTTTCGGAGGCAGCGGCTTCATCGGCAGCCGTACCGCCCAAATCTTAAAAGAACAAGGTCACCAAGTTTGCACACCCGACCGCCGCGCCTTCGATTTTCTTCATCCTGACGAAACCGCCGCACGCCGTCTATTAGAGGGGCAAGACGTCCTCATCAACTGCATCGGCATCATGAGCCGTCATGCCGAAATACTCGAAACCGTACACCACCGCACGCCCAAACAGCTCGCCACATGGGCAAAAGCAGCAGACATAAAACGCTGGGTGCAACTATCCGCACTGGGTGCCGACCCATCTCAACCCATCAACTTTGTCGGCAGCAAAGGACGTGGAGATGATGCCGTCGCCCAAAGCGGCATACCGATTGCCATAGCCCGACCATCCGTCGTTTATGGGCGTGGGGGAACCAGCTGCGAACTGTTCATCAAACTAGCCCACCTCCCTTTACTTCCACTGCCGGAAGGCGGACGCTTTTACTTACAGCCCGTACATCTTGCCGATGTTGCCGAAGGTTTGGCAAAACTGGCCGTCCAAACCGACACCGACCATAGCATCATCAATATGACCGGCAGCCAAACGCTGACCTTGGCAGAATATCTAACCACCCTCCGCTTAACCCTGCACCACAAACCGCTGCAACGTATCCTGCCCATCCCTCTGCGCCTGATTGACCCTGCGCTGCCATTGGTAAACATCCTCAGCAACGGCATCGTCAGCCGCAACAGTTTTGCCCTACTCGAACAAGGTTCGTGTGCCGATTATTCCGATTTTGCAGCTTTACTGGGGAGAGAGCCATTAGCCGCAGAAAACTTTTCCCGCCAAAGTTGAATCAGCCATACATACGAAAAGGTCGTCTGAAACCGCCTCGTCATAAGCCGGTTTCAGACGACCTTTTGCCCTAACGCAAGAGACCGCTGATACAATAAAGCGCCCGCCTGAAGAATATTTTGCTACAATATGTAATTATATGTTATATAATCAGTATATTATCAATAAAATAATATTTTTATCACGACTCATATTATGGCTCAGAAACTTAAAACACATATTAAATACATCCTACTTGCTTCCGTCTTGCTCTCCGGCTGTCAGACAACCTTTGAAGAAGATCAAACCCGGCGCAGCAAAATTACCCAATTCGCCCTCAATCACCCCGTGGCGGCGCAAGCCATCGGCATGGAAGACACAGGCTCCTTCAATATCAGCAGCAATGCCACGCGTTTTGCCTACCGCAGCGGCTTAGACGATACTGCCAACGGAGATGGCAAAGGCACACAGGTTAATGCCGTGCGCCAAGCCCTGTGGCAAGCTGCCATTACCTCCCAATTCGACAACGTAATCGCCGAAGAAGCAGGTAATGCCTACCTTGCCGACATCAAAATCCGCGAAGGGAAAATCAACTATTTCAGCCGTTATCTCGCGGACCAGGCAGTTGACCAACGCAACAACCGTATCGGCCGCAGCATCGGCAGCGGCAGACCCAATACCGACATGAAAACCCTTGCCGAAAGTGTTTTGCTCTATTACCACAAAATCGGCTTGTGGACCGCATCGGAAACGCGTACCGGCGGACGCAAAGTATGGCGTATCACCCAAGAGAAACTCAGTCCTGCCGCCTACCGCGAAGCCATGAAAAATATCGAGCCGCTGGATGCCCAAGGCTTGCGTGAGGAAGAGCGCAATATGCCCAAACCCGACAAAATCGACTCGATTTCCAAAACGGTCAAAGCCATCAGAAAAGTAAAAGACTGATTTGTCGGCACGATCCGCAATTTTTGAGTAATCCTCCAAAACGGCGTAAACTGTCGCAAACCCATTTTCAGACGACCCCTGCTTGCAAAGAGGTCGTCTGAAAACATTTCTCCTGCCGATTCAGCTGTTTCCAGAAGGACAAAGGACGATTATGAACTTCCCACCGCGTTACGTTTCCGCCACCCGTATGCGCCGAATGCGCAAAGACGACTTCTCCCGCCGCCTGATGCGCGAGCATACCCTGACCGCAGACGATTTGATTTACCCCGTCTTCGTACTCGAAGGCAGCAACCAAGAAGAAGCCGTCCCTTCCATGCCCGGCGTGAAACGGCAAAGTCTGGACAAATTATTGTTCACCGCCGAAGAAGCCCTCAAGCTCGGCATACCCATGTTGGCACTCTTCCCCGTTGTTACCCAAAATAAAACCGAATTGGCAGAAGAAGCCTACAACCCCGAAGGACTCGTTCCTACCGTCGTACGCACTCTGCGCGAAAAATTCCCCGAACTGGGCATCATGACCGACGTCGCACTCGACCCCTACACCATCCACGGGCAAGACGGGCTGACCGATGCAAACGGCTACGTCCTCAATGACGAAACCATCGAAGTTTTGGTGAAACAAGCCTTGTGCCATGCCGACGCTGGTGCACAAGTCGTCGCCCCGTCCGACATGATGGACGGCCGCATCCTCGCCATCCGCGAAGCCCTAGAAGACGCGGGACACATCCACACCCGCATCATGGCGTATTCCGCCAAATACGCTTCCGCATTTTATGGCCCGTTCCGCGATGCGGTCGGCAGTTCCGGCAACTTAGGCAAAGCCGACAAGAAAACCTACCAAATGGATCCTGCCAATACCGACGAAGCCTTGCATGAAGTCGCCCTCGACATTCAGGAAGGCGCGGATATGGTGATGGTCAAACCAGGCCTGCCCTATCTTGACGTTGTCCGCCGCGTCAAAGACGAGTTCGGCGTACCGACCTACGCCTACCAGGTTTCCGGCGAATACGCCATGCTTCAAGCCGCGATTCAAAACGGCTGGCTGGACGGCGAAAAAGTCACACTCGAAAGCCTACTCGCCTTCAAACGCGCCGGCGCCGACGGCATCCTGACGTATTACGCCGTCGAAGCGGCAAGGATGTTGAAAAAATAAAACGACAGCAAAATGCCGCCGGTTTGCACAAAATGCCCGGCGGCATTTACATTAAGGCATTTGCCCGACAAAATTTATTACAACGGAATGAATAATCAGGTAATTTCTGGTAAAATACCGCAACTCTCAAACAAACACTTACAGCGTCCGTTTTATAAAATTCAAAACATATACAATAAAATGAATACAACAACCGCCGATACACTATTCCGGGAAGCTCACTCATTCATGACCCAAAATCCGCCCGATTTTGCCGCCGCAGTCCCACTGTTGCAAAAAGCGGCAGACGAAGGGCATACGGAAGCAGAATTCCATCTTGCAGGCTGCCTGTTGCAAGGGCAAGGCATACCTGCCAACCGTGAAGCCGGCATACGCCTGATGCAACAAGCGGCGCGTGACGGTCATCCCTACGCCAGCTACAATCTCCTGCAAATCCAAGAAGCACAAGGCATGCCGCTCAATACTCTGCTTCCTTCCTATCGGGAATTGGCAGAAGCAGGCATCATCGAAGCGCAGCTCAAACTGATGCGCGCTTATCATGATGCAGGTCAACACGAAGAAGCCGTCGATTGGGCCGTACTTGCCGCCCGCCAGCAAAACCCTCAAGCCTTATATTTTTTGGGGCAGCATTGCCAATATACTTCGCCACCCGACTATCCCCAATCACACCAGCTTTACCAACTCGCCGCCAAACAAGGATTTACGCCGGCGAATTGGCAGCTTGGGTTGCAATACAAGCTCGGACAAGGCGTAGCACCTGACCTTGAACAAGCCGCCCAACACCTCTACATCGCGGCAAGCGACAACATTGCGCCTGCACAGGTCGCCCTTGCGGAAATCCTGCTTCCGACCCATCCCGACAAAGCCATCCGTTGGCTGGAAACCGCCGCCAGACAAAACAGCAGCGATGCTTACGCCAAACTCGCAGAAATTCATCTGTTGGGCAAAGATGTTCCGAAAGACACGGATAAAGCACGCCGCTACGCCAAAGCAGCCGCCCGCCGCAATCATCCCGAAGCGCTGCGTTTACTCGGCGATATCTACCGCTACGGACTGGGCATCCTTCCCGAACCCTCCAAAGCGCGCCATTACTATCAGCTTGCTGCTGATTTGGGCAATCTTGCCGCACATCAAAAACTACTCGCTGACATTGCCCTGAACAATAAGCAAAACTACCCCCAAGCCAAAGAACACGCGTTGCAACGCCAACAGGCAGAGCAATTCTATCAGCTGGCTTTTGCCGCCCATTACGGTCTGAACCGCTCGCCCGACCATACCGAAGCGTTAACGCTCTATCAGCAGGCCGCAGATTTGGGACACAGCAAAGCGCAAACCAATCTCGGCATGATGTACTACAACGGTCATGGAACAGAGACCGACTATACCGAAGCCGCCAAATGGTTCGCGCAGGCGGCACAGCAAAAAGACACGATGGCGCAATACAACCTCGCCTGCCTCTATTTCCACGGGACAGGCGTCCGCCGCAATACTGCTTTGGCATGCCGTTGGCTCGAAACCGCCATTAACGACGGTCACGAACAATCTGAAATCCTCAAGCAACTGCTGGCGCATTGGAAACAGCAACTCCCATAATATCCTACGCGCGGCAACATTTTTCCAAAGAAGCCGCCAACGCTTGTGATATCCATCCAAACCATTGCCTCCGCGTTGCGATTAATGGGGTATCGTTCTACGATAAGTTGTATCACTTGCCCATTTTAAAAAATATAGTGGATTAACTTTAAACCAGTACGGCGTTGCCTCGCCTTGCCGTA
>JUNU01000210.1 GCA_001067655.1 Neisseria lactamica | reverse complement strand
TTGAGCTAAGGCGAGGCAACGCCGTACTGGTTTAAAGTTAATCCACTATATCGTTGCGAGGGGGATTATCGGACTGCCGGATAGATGATGCCCGTCGGATTGTCTCTTTTTCATAGCCGATTGGAACGGGAAAGGTCGTCTGAAAACCTGAACTCACAGGTTTCAGACGACGGCGGATTCGCATTTGAAGTGCAACTTTCCATAACAGAAAA
>JUNU01000209.1 GCA_001067655.1 Neisseria lactamica | reverse complement strand
TACTGTCTGCGGCTTCGTCGCCTTGTCCTGATTTAAAGTTAATCCACTATAAATACCCCCTTTGAAAAAACAGGTCGTCTGAAAAAACGCCCCCCATCCTGAATCCCATCTTCCCCCATCTTCCCCAAACTGCCTGAAATACAGCTAAAAAATCCGTTTTTCCCACTTGCCAAGCCTGTTAATTTTTTTTACGATACAGCCATAGATTGTAAACAAAGGCCACAAGCCGATTGTTTTTTCAGACGACATTACCCCTGTCAGACTTCATTTCTATAACCGTAAGCCGCCAAGCGGCTGTTTCATACCACATCAAAGCAAGAGGTATCATCGTGTCTGGTTCCAAAACAAACGAACGCGCGACGTTTAACAACCGCCGCGCGTTTATGGTTGCCGCCATCGGCTCTGCCGTCGGCCTGGGCAACATTTGGCGTTTCCCCTACATCGCCTTCGAAAACGGCGGCGGCGCATTTCTTCTACCCTATCTGGTCGCGCTCTTGACCGCCGGCATCCCGCTGCTGCTGCTCGACTACGCCATCGGCCACCGCTACCGCGGCTCTGCTCCGCTGGCTTTCCGCCGTCTCGGCCGCTGGTTCGAGCCTGTGGGCTGGTGGAACGTGATGACCAACGTCATCATCTGTATCTACTACGCGGTCATCATCGGCTGGTCGGCAAGCTATGCGTATTACTCGCTGAACGCGGCATGGGGCGCAGATCCGCAGGCGTTTTTCTTTAAAGACTTTTTGAACATGGCAGGTCCTGAAGCTTTAGGCTTGGATTTTGTCGGCAAAGTCGTCGGCCCGCTGATCGGCGTATGGTTGTTTACCTGCATCATCATGGCTTTGGGCGTACAAAAAGGCGTGGCAGGCGCATCTTCGTTTTTCATGCCGCTGCTGTTGATTATGTTCATCATCATGGTCGGCATCTCGCTGACGCTGCCGGGCGCGGCTAAGGGCTTGGACGCGCTGTTTACGCCCGACTGGTCGAAACTTTCCGATCCTAGAGTCTGGGTTGCCGCATACGGTCAGATTTTCTTCTCGCTCTCCATCTGCTTCGGCATCATGGTGACTTACTCTTCCTACCTGAAGAAAAAAACCGACTTGGGCGGTACCGGCTTGGTTGTCGGCTTTGCCAACAGCAGCTTTGAATTACTCGCCGGTATCGGCGTATTCGCCGCGCTGGGCTTTATAGCACAAGCCAATGGACAAGCCGTCAGTCAAGTTGCTTCCAGCGGCATCGGTTTGGCTTTCATCGCCTTCCCGACCATCATCAACCAAGCTCCGATGGGTGCGCTGATCGGCGTATTGTTCTTCGGTTCGCTGGTATTCGCAGGCATTACCTCGATGATTTCCATCGTCGAAGTCATCGTTGCCGCCATTCAGGACAAATTGAACATCGGCCGCGTCAACGCTACCCTGCTTGTCTGCATTCCGATGGGCATTATCTCCACCCTGCTCTTCGGCACGACCACCGGCCTGCCCGTTTTGGACGTATTGGACAAATTCGTCAACACCTACGGCATCGTCGCCGCCGGCTTCGTCTATGTTTTGGCCATCATCGCCCTGCGCAAACTGCCCGAGCTGCGCAACCATCTGAACGCGCTCTCCTCCGTCCGCGTCGGCGCGATTTGGACTGCCTGCGTCATCTTTACCGTCGCCATGCTCGGCTATATGTTGTACCAAGACACAATCGGCCTGCTTAAAGAAAACTACTCAAAATATCCCAGCGATTTCCTCAATATCTTCGGCTGGGGTATGTCGATCGGTCTGATTGTCATCGCCGTGTTGCTGTCGCTTCTGCCTTGGAAACATGGTCAAAACTTCAACGTCAAAGACGAACACGAACATGAACAAGGAGACAAAGAATGAGTACTTCAGCCATCATCATGATGATTATCGCACTCGTCGTCATCTGGGGCGGGTTCATTCTGTCCGTATGGCGGCTGCCTGAAGAATAGGCTTTTTCCAACAAGTGTTGCAGACACCGCACAGGTCGTCTGAAACCCAAACGCCCCGAAACCGCATACCGGCTTCGGGGCGTTTTGTTACCGCCAAATCCAAGACAGACAAGGCTTTCCATCTATCAACCGAGTAACCGTACCGCACAAAAGCAACATTTGTTTACGCTAATTTTCCACAGGCGGGCGAAGGTAAACAAAGGGCTGATTATAATGAAAATAACTTCGGCATCTGCCGTGTTTCACGAAAGGAAGAAACAATGACCATGAAACCACTTATGGCGGTATTGCTCGCCGCCAGCCTCAGCCTCCCCGCCATCCACGCGGAAGCGCGAGGCACGGCAAACCAAAAAAAAGCCACCCTCGCCGGTGCGGCAGCAGGCGCAGCCTTGGGCGGTCTATTGGGCAACGACGGACAAAGCGCGATCATCGGCGCAGTGGCAGGTGGTTTGGCAGGTAACGCCTATGCCTACCACAACAAAAAAATGAACCAAAAAGATGAAGACATCGCCTTGCGCGACCGCCGTTACCGCGATTCCCACTACTATGACTACGACTACGACCGCTACGGTTACGACTACGGCGATTCGTACTACCGCGATACGCACTACAAAAAGAAATACAAACACAAACATCATCGCAAACACTACCGCGACTGGGACGATGATTACTATGATTACGACGACGATTAAACCCATCGTCTGAATATCTGAATGAAAGGTCGTCTGAAAACCTGAAACAAGGTTAAAACACCTTCAAATCTTGGGTATGTCCAAGCCGTTTTCAGACGACCTTAGATTCGGATTTCAAGTGCAGCACTAGCGGTTGGAACAGATGCACAAAAAAACACTTGGCGTTTCGTAGCCAAGTGTTTTTTCTTGGTCAGTAGCTCAACTCATATTGAACCCTGCGTATTTCCAGATCACTGTCGTTACAGAAATCAGTTTGTTTGGAGAAATATTGCCGGATGATTCCCTATGTACCTTTTTGTGTAGTTTTAGCACTCTTTCTTGCAGAAAACGGTCGTATGCTATCGCATACTGGTCTTTTCTATTAGGGAAAGTTCCACTTCAAATCCAAATCCGCTAGGCATCATGCCTGTCTGAATCATTCCTTACAGACTAAGAAAAAATTTAGCTGACTAAATAAAATCTAACAATTATAATAAAAAATATTATTTTCCTTAATAAAAGTTCAGCTATGGATTATCAAAAAATCAGCCGAAAACTCGAAATTTTAGCCGATGCCGCCAAATATGATGTTTCCTGCTCGTCGAGCGGCGGTTCGCGCGGCAACGACGGGCAAGGCTTGGGCAACTCTTCGCGCGCGGGCATCTGCCACAGTTTCACCGAAGATGGCCGCTGTGTATCGCTGCTGAAAATCCTGCTGACCAACCACTGCATCTACGACTGCGCTTATTGCGCTTCCCGCCGCAGCAACGATATTCCGCGCGCGGCGTTTACGGTCGATGAAGTGGTGGATTTGACCATGAGCTTTTACCGCCGCAACTATGTCGAAGGGCTGTTTTTGAGTTCCGGCATCTTCAAAAACGCCGATTACACCATGGAACGCTTGGTGCGGATTGCTAAAAAACTGCGCGAAGAACATCGATTTAACGGCTACATCCATCTCAAAACCATTCCGAAAGCGTCTGCCGAAATCCTGCACGAAGCCGGGCTGTATGCCGACCGCCTCAGCGTCAACATGGAAATCCCCACCGTTTCCGGCCTCAAGCTGCTCGCGCCCGAAAAAAACCACAGCGACATGACACAACCGATGGCGTTTGTCCGCAACGAAATCGTTTCCTTTGCCGACAGCCGCAAAACCATCAAATCCACGCCCAAGTTCGCCCCTGCCGGACAAAGCACGCAGTTCATTATCGGCGCGGCAGGCGAAACCGACCGTCAAATCATCCGCGCCGCTGGCGGGTTTTACCGCCATTACGGTCTCAAACGCGTGTATTACTCGGGCTATGTACCAGTATTGGAAGACAAACGCCTGCCGCCTTTATCGACGCAAGTGCCGCTGCGGCGGGAAAACCGGCTCTATCAGGCAGATTGGCTGATGCGTTTTTACGGCTTTTCCGATCATGAAATCTTAGACGAACAGCAACCTTTCCTCGACTTGGATTTCGACCCCAAGCTCGCTTGGGCGCTGCGCCACCGCGAATGGTTTCCCGTGTCGCTACAACACGCGCCGCTTGAAATGATTTTGCGCGTGCCCGGTATCGGCGTGAAGTCTGCCCGCAAAATCGTGCAGGCCCGCCGCTTCCGCATGATTACCATGACGCACCTGCGCAAAATGGGCGTGGCGCTAAACCGCGCACGCTATTTCATCACACTTCCCGAACCCAACCGCTACGCCGGCCTAATCGACAGCCCGCAACTGCGAAGCCTGCTTTTACAAAACACACGTTCCAAATTCAGCCAAAGCGATGCCGTGCAAACCGATTTGTTCGGCTGATAACGAAAAGGTCAACATTATGCAAATCACTTTGCACTACGACGGCAGCTTCGACGGCCTGTTAAGCACCGTGTTTCATGTTTACGCCTGTAAATACGCTCCTGAAAACGTGCATATTACCCATGATGCTCAGGATACGGATTTATTCAGCCGCAATGAAACCGTTGCCTCGTCCCCCGAACGCGCCCAGCGCGTTTTCAAACAGCTCGAACAGCAAATCGGGCGCAGCGGTATGGTCAAACTGCTGTATGGTTTTTTAATCGCCCTACCTGAGATGCCCGACACTTTTCTGCGCATTATCAGCCTGATGCTCGCCCGCCCGATGCGCAAAGACGTGCTCTGCGATTACGGTCTTTACGATGTGATGCAATGGGCGCAATGGGTTAAAACCGTCGGACATGAAAAACACCGGATGGAAGCGTTTGTCCGTTTTGAAGAGCTGTCAGATGGTCTGTATCTCGCGCGTATCGAACCTCAATACGATGTGTTGCCCTTGATTACACGCCATTTCCGCAACCGTTATCCGCAACAGCAATGGGCGATATTCGATATGCAGCGCCATTACGGTATCTTGAGCGGCCCAGACGGACTGCACGCAATCAATGGGCTTGAAGCCGACCGCATCCAAACATCGTATGCCCAAAACGAACGCAGTTACCAAGCCCTTTGGCAGGACTATTTCAACAGCAGCAATATTCCATCCCGACGCAATCCCCGGTTGCACCGCCAACAAATGCCGCAACGCTATTGGAAATACCTTACTGAAAAACAACCTGCTGTTTTCAATTAAAAATACCTGTCTGAAAACAGGTTCAGACAGGTATCAGCCCGTTCATCACATAAAAATCGCAATTTTGTCCAAACCCGCCTTTTCAGACGCCCCTTCCCCTCCCTATCAAATTTACCTTTTCCGCCCGCTTCGGTATCATACCGCCTGTCTGTTTATCCCCAACGGAATCCCGATTATGTCTGACTGGTCCCTCCCCGATTTCGAACGCAAAATCTGCCCGCCCGAAGAATTGGCGCAGCGTTTGCACGAGCTTCCCCGTCCGCTGGTGTTTACCAACGGCTGTTTCGATATTCTGCACAGGGGGCATGTTACCTATCTGGCGCAGGCTCGCTCGGCGGGGGCGGCGTTGGTATTGGCTTTGAACACGGATGCGTCCGTGCGCCGTTTGGGCAAGGGGAACGACCGCCCCGTCAACCCGTTGGAAAACCGCGCGGCGGTAGCGGCGGCATTGGCGAGTGTGGATTTGGTCACTTGGTTTGATGAAGACACGCCCGCCGAGTTGATCGAGCAAATCAAACCCGACATCCTGATTAAGGGCGGCGACTGGCCGGTCGAAAAAATCGTCGGCGCGCAAGAAACGTTGGCGCGCGGCGGCAAAGTGTTTTCCATTCCGTTCCTGCACCAGACTTCCACCACGAAAACGCTGGAAAAAATCCGCGCAGCCGAGGGTGGCAAATGACCGCGCTGAAACTGCAGCACAGTCGGGTTTTGGCGGAACTTGCCGACGGTCTGCCGCAACACGTTTCCCATCTCGCGCGTATCGCGGGCGTGAAGCCGCATCAGCTCAACGGCTTTTGGCAACAGATGCCCGCGCACATCCGCGGACTGCTGCGCCAACACGACGGGCAATGGCGGCTCGTGCGCCCGCTTGCTTTGTTTAACGAAGAAGCCTTGCAGCGTTTGGGCGCGGAACGCGGTTTTCAGACGACCTTAAAACACGAATGCACGTCCAGCAACGATGAAATCCTGAATCTGGCGCGCACTTCACCCGAACAAGCTCATAAATCGCTTTGCGTCGCGCATCTGCAAACCAAAGGCCGCGGACGGCAGGGACGCAAGTGGACAAACCGGTTGGGCGAATGCCTGATGTTCAGCTTCGGCTGGGTATTCGACAAACCTCAGCACGAACTCGGCTCGCTCGCCCCCGCCGTCGCGCTCGCCTGCCGACGCGCTTTAGCCACATCGGGTTTGGAGATACAAATCAAGTGGCCGAACGATTTGGTCGCCGGCAGGGACAAACTCGGCGGTATCCTAATCGAAACCGTCCGCAATGAGGGCAAAACCGCCGCCGTCATCGGCATAGGCATTAACTTCGTCCTGCCCAAAGAAGTTGAACACGCCGCCTCCGTCCAAGCCTTATTCCACAATATGCAGCTTGCCCGCGGCGCAACCGCCGCACACTGCATTCCCGTCTCAACGCTATTGGACAAACTCTTGGGCGAACTCAATGCCGTCCTGACGCAATACGCGCAAAACGGGTTCGCACCCTTCCTCGAAGAATACCAAACCGCCCACCGCGACCACGGCAGACCCGTCCTGCTCCTGCGCGACGGGCAAACCGTAAACGAAGGCACCGTACTCAGCGTCGATGCGCAAGGCGCGTTGCACCTGATGACAGCCGCAGGCGAACAAACCGTCGTCAGCGGCGAAATCAGCCTGCGCCCCGACGACACGCCCCGCGCCGCCACGCCGCGTGCGCCCGAACGCCTGCTTCTACTCGACGGCGGCAACAGCCAGCTCAAATGGGCATGGGTGGAAAACGGCGTGTTCAACGAAGTCACCCGTGCACCGTACCGCGACTTGAGTAGGCTCGGCGAAGAGTGGGCAGAACGTTCAGACGACCGCACCCGCATCGTCGGCTGCGCCGTGTGCGGCGACCTCAAAAAAGCCCTCGTCGAAGCCCACCTGACCGCGCCTGTCCGCTGGCTGCCCTCCATGCCGCAGGCACTCGGCATCCGCAACCACTACCGCAACCCCGCCGAACACGGCTCCGACCGTTGGTTCAACGCCTTGGGCAGCCGCCGCTTCAGCCAAAACGCCTGCGTCGTCGTCAGCTGCGGCACTGCCGTAACCACCGACGCGCTCACCGAAGACAACCACTACCTCGGCGGCACCATCATGCCCGGCTTCCACCTCATGAAAGAAGCCCTCGCCGCCAAAACCGCCAACCTCGACCGCCCCGCCGGCAAAGTGTACCCCTTCCCCACCACCACGCCCAACGCCATCACCAGCGGCATGATGGATGCCGTTTGCGGAGCCGTCATCATGATGCACGGGCGACTGCAACAAAAAACAGGCGAAGGCAGACCCGTCGATGTCATCATCACCGGCGGCGGCGCAAGCAAAGTCGTCAACGCCCTGCCCAAACAGTTTGTTTTGGACAATACAGTAAAAATTGTAGATAATCTCGTCATTTACGGCTTATTGAACTGGGTCGCGCAAGAGCAGGAACAGACCGGCACACTGCCCGAATAAGCAGCAACGCTGTCGCGCCGATTCAAAAGGTCGTCTGAAACGCCCATGCCGCTTTTCAGACGACCTCCAAACAAAACACTTCAGCCGGTTGGCTTTACAGCCGATCCGCCACAAAATAACAACACAAAACCGCCCGCACACCAGAACGGCAACCGAACACAAAAAAGGAAAACAACTCATGAAATGGCTTTTCGCCGCCCTCGTGGCACTCAACATCATCGTCTTCGGCGGCATGATTACGCACCGCCTCAACAACGCCAAATCCCCCAACGCCGCGCCCGTAGAAGGCGGCGCCCACGAACTCGCCCAACCCGAATCCCTGCGCCCGCAGCAAGCCCCCGCGCCTGCCGACAACGCGCAACCCGACTGGCTGCAAACCGACGAAACACAAGCCGACCTGCCCGAGCCTGAATCCGAAGAAGCCATAGCCGAACGCAAGAAAAAAGAAGAAGAGGAACAGGCGCGCCGCGAAAAAGAAAAAAAAGAACGTGAAGAAAAAGCCCGCCGCGAAAAAGAAAAAGCCGCCGCCGAAAACACCAATCCGAATGCTGCCGCCAACGAAAATCCTGCCGCCAAAAACGCATCCGCCGCCCGCCAATGTACGTCTAACGCCAGCGTTACCCTGGACGAAGACGACTACCACCGCATCAAAGGCCTGCTGACCCGTTGGCCGCACGCCGCCAGCCGCACCGTAGAAAAACGCGGCGCATCGAAAGACCACGCCGCCAAAACCTTCCGCGTCGTGCTGCCTGCCGACAGCGAAGCCATGAACCGCCTCGAAGCCCTCGGCAACAAAGGCTTCAACGGCACGCTTCACAACGGCGAAATCAGCCTCGGCGTCATGAAAAGCCGCTCCTCCGCCCAAGTCCTCATCTCGCGCCTGTCCGCAGCAGGTTTCGGCGGCGCACGCATCGTCGAACAAGACGACAAAGGCAACGCCGCCGACAGCACCCTCAGCGTCTCCCGCATGACCATTATCTTCATGTCGGTCGATGACAAAGATGCACAAGAAATCCGCAACATCGTCGGACGCTACGGCAACCTGAACATGAAAACCTGCAAATAAAACCCAAAGGTCGTCTGAAAGTTTTCAGACGACCTTTTGCAAAGATGCAACAGATTAGGCGGCAGTCAAATCCCGTTTGGAAAGCCGAATAAGTTAACGTTGATATCGCTCCCGCCTTCACGCTGCGAAACCGCCGACAAACCCTTATCCGCACAAAGGTTCTTGAAAAACCATGAAACCCGCCCAAACCTCCCTGCTGTTCGCCCTTCTGCTCGGACTGCTGCCGGCAGCATACGCCGAAGACTATGACGACGAAGCCTATCAAAAGCTGATCACACAATGCACCCGCAACCAGCTCGACAGTTGCGTCACGCTCGGCATTTGGACCCGCGACTATCTGGAAAGTCCCGCCGATGCCTACCTGCCGCTGAAGAAAGCCTGCGACGGCAAAAACATGAAGGGCTGCAACGTATTGGCAAACCTCTATTTAGACACATACAGCGGTTTGGGCATGGACTACCCAAAAGCCCTCGAACTCTACCGCAAAGCCTGCAAAGGCGGCTATGAAAACGCCTGCTGCAACGCCAAAGAAACCGAAGAGGAAATGCGCAGTCAAACGGCGGAAAACCGCGCAGCCAAACGGCAAGAGCGGCTGGAGGCATTGCAACGTTCCTGCATGGGCAAAAACGATGCCGCCTGCAGAGCCTTGCAACGCGAATTGCAACGCTGATATATAGTGGATTAACTTTAAACCAGTACGGCGTTGCCTCGCCTTAGCTC
>JUNU01000208.1 GCA_001067655.1 Neisseria lactamica | reverse complement strand
CAATAAACCCGATTCCAACCCATCCGGTATGCCTTTGTGAACCAGCTTATTTTCGACTTCGCCGAACGCGGCTATCCCGGTTTCGACAAATTCCTCGGAACGGAAAATGCCGAACTGGTCTATGTGTTACAGCATAAACACGACCCGTTTATCTACGTCTGGGGCGAAGAAGGCGCGGGCAAAAGCCACCTGCTGCGCGCGTGGGTCGCCCAAGCGCTCGACGCAGGGAAAAAAGCCGTTTATATCGACGCCGCCGCCACGCCGCTGACCGAAGCCGCCTTTGAAGCCGAATATCTCGCCATCGACCAAATCGAAAAACTGGGCAACGAAGAACAAGCCCTCCTGTTTGCCGTATTCAACCGTTTCCGCAACAGCGGCAAAGGCTTTCTGCTGTTAAGCTCCGAACACACGCCCCAACAGCTCGTCATCCGCGAAGACTTGCGCACCCGCATGGCGTACTGCCTCGTTTATGAAGTCAAACCCCTGACCGACCAAGAAAAAATCGACGCGCTCGTCAGCATGGCGGCGGCGCGCCAAGTTACCATAGATCCCGAAATCTTCGAATACCTGCTCAACCACTGGCGGCGCGATATGGACAGCCTGATGCAGATGCTCGATACGCTGGACAACTACGCCGTTACCATGGGCAAACGCATCACCCTGCCGCTTCTGCGCCAGCTTTTGAAACAACAGGAAACCCAATGAAAAACCTCGCCATCTTCGACCTCGACAACACCCTCATCAACACCGATTCCGACCACTCTTGGCCGCAATACCTCATCAAAAAAGGGCTGGTTGACGCTGCCGAAACCGAAACGCAAAACGAAAAATTCTACCGCGACTACCAAAACGGCTGCCTCGACATCGACGCCTTCCTCAAATTCCACCTCGCCCCGCTCGCCCGTTACAGCAAAGAAGAACTGGCAGAATTTCACCGCGAATTTATGGCAGAGTTCATCACGCCCCACATCTCGCCCATGCAGCGTATGCTAGTACAGAGCCACCAAATGGCGGGCGACGAAACCCTCGTTATCTCCTCGACCAACGATTTCATCATCACCCCCATCTGCCACCTTTTCGGCATCACCAACATCATCGGCACCCAACTCGAAACCGGTGCCGACGACCGCTACACCGGCAACTACATCGGCACGCCCAGTCTCAAAGAAGGCAAAATCACCCGCCTGAACCAATGGCTCGCCGAACGCGGCGAAACGCTCGAAAGCTATGGCAAAACCTATTTTTACAGCGATTCCAAAAACGACCTGCCGCTACTGCGCCTCGTCAACGAACCCGTCGCCGTCAATCCCGATATCGAATTGGAACAAGAGGCCAAAGCAAAAGGTTGGCCGATATTGAATTTCAAATAAGTAAACCGCGCCCGCCGCCAAACGGGTGCAATGCCGTAGCGTGGGCTTCGCCCGCGAAAACAAAGGGTCGTCTGAAAATGGAAAACAACAATGAGCAAAGTAATGCTCTACATGAACTGAATCAAATAAATAAAGACATGGCAAAAACACAAGTTTTAGCGGTTATGGTTGAGGGAACTGCTAAAGCAGCTTATGAACATTTTGAGAGTTTTAATCTATGGTTACTTACTGTATCAGGAGTTATTCTTTCCTTCGAAATCTTAAATGCCGATAAAATTATTGGGTATATGCAATTAAGAGGTTTCTTTTGGTGCAATGTTTGCCTCATAGTCTCTATTATATGTGGATTAATTAGTAAGTATCTAATAACAATAATAAAAAGCCAAATCTATATTACCCAATATTTAAAAGAAAAATTAAATCCGATTTTTCAAGATTATTCTGCCAAGGAGGAATCTGTACAGCAATACGCAACACAGTCAAATATTAAAATCTATACTGATTTAGATTTTAATGAAATTACTAGAGACTTTATAGAGTTGTTCCCCAAATTAGGGAAATGGCTTATTTTACGAAGTTTAAAAAAGAATAAAAACAACGATGTATTGTTAATGAAACTAGCGCACAATCAAGGGATTTTCGTTTTTCTTCAAACTATTGCTTTCTTCCTTTCGTTAATTTTAGGGATTGTTTTCATTATTTGTAATGTTTCCCAATAAACATAAGAGAAATTTATGTCCATCCGCGCCATCATCCCCGCCCTGCTCCTTGCCTTCGTCCTACCCGCAGCCGCACAAACCGTCAACCCGGCAGAATACGCCCCCGCATCCCAAAATCCCGCACAGCCCATTAAACCCGTCAAACTTTCCATCTTGGTTTCCCCCGAAGGCAAAGCCGTAGAAGTCAGCATCCTCGAATCCAGCGGTTATGAAGGACTTGACGAAACAGCCGTGGCAACCGCCAAAAAAGACAAATACAAAGCCGCCGGATACTGGGTGAAATATAAAGGAACCATCGAGTTTAAAAACCAATAGGTCGTCTGAAATGTCCGCATTCAAACCCGTCATCGTTACCACCACCGCCCCGACCCGCGAAGAAGCCGAAAAAATCGGCGGTCTGCTGCTGGAAAAGCAACTCGCCGCCTGCGTGCAATATGAAGCCATCACCAGCCAATACCTTTGGAACGGCGAAATCTGCCGCGACGACGAAATCCGCATCACCATCAAAACCTCGCGCCACTGCTACCGCGAAATCCAAAAAAACATCCTCGCCAACCACAGCTACGAATGCCCGCAAATCCTGATGCAAAACGTATCGCGCGGATACGCCCCCTATTTGCGCTGGCTGAAGCAGAATTTAGGTTGATAAAACAGTCGCGTCGTATGAAAAACGCCCAAGCATCATTATGAATTTACAGGGAAGTCCACTATAATGACGGCTTTTGATTTTCAGACGACCTTACGTCTGCATCCGCAATCCCAAACCAAAAGGAAACCCATGTTCCGCACTATGCTCGGCGGCAAGATACACCGCGCCACCGTTACCGAAGCCGACCTCAACTACGTCGGCAGCATCACAGTAGACCAAGACCTGCTCGACGCCGCAGGCATTCTCGTCAACGAAAAAGTCGCCATCGTCAACAACAACAACGGCGAACGCTTTGAAACCTACACTATCCCCGGCGAACGCGGCAGCGGCGTCGTCTGTCTCAACGGCGCCGCCGCACGGCTCGTCCAAAAAGGCGACATCGTGATCATCATGTCCTACGTCATGCTGTCCGAACCCGAAATCGCCGCGCACGAACCCAAAGTCGTCCTCGTGGACGAACACAACAAAATCCGCGACATCCTCTCCTACGAGCCGCCGCACACCGTCCTATAAAACACAAAGGTCGTCTGAAACCGCAAAATCCGCTTTCAGACGACCTTTCAGCCATTTTCAGACGACCTTCGAGAAAGCCTCATCATCATGAACATCCGCATCAACAACCTCACCGTCGGCAACGAGCTGCCCTTTACCCTGTTCGGCGGCATCAACGTCTTGGAAGACCTCGATTCCACCCTCAAAGCCTGCGAACAATACGTCAAAGTAACCGACAAACTCGGCATTCCCTACGTCTTCAAAGCCTCCTTCGACAAAGCCAACCGCTCATCCATCCACTCGTTCCGCGGCGTCGGCTTGGACGAAGGCATGAAAATCTTCCAAGCCGTCAAACGCGAGTTTAACGTGCCCGTCATCACCGACGTCCACGAACCCTACCAATGCGCCCCCGTCGCCGAAGTCTGCGACATCATCCAACTGCCCGCCTTTCTCGCCCGCCAAACCGACCTCGTCGTCGCCATGGCAAAAACTGGCAACGTCATCAACATCAAAAAACCCCAGTTCCTCAGCCCCTCACAGATGAAAAACATCGTTGAAAAATTCCAAGAAGCGGGCAACGGACAAATCATCCTGTGCGAACGCGGCGCCAACTTCGGCTACGACAACCTCGTCGTCGATATGCTCGGCTTCGGCGTCATGAAACAAACCTGTGGCGACCTGCCCGTCATCTTCGACGTCACCCACTCCCTGCAAACCCGCGAATCCGGTGCCGCCGCATCCGGCGGACGGCGCGCGCAAGTGCTGGACTTGGCACTCGCCGGCATGGCAACCCGCCTCGCAGGCCTCTTCCTCGAATCACACCCCAACCCCGACCAAGCCAAATGCGACGGCCCCAGCGCCCTGCCGCTCGCCCAACTGGAAGACTTCCTGACCCGCGTCAAAGCCGTGGACGAAACCGTCAAATCCTTCGCGCCTATGGACATCCGTTAACGCGGCATGGCAAACGAAAGGTCGTCTGAAAATTGAATCGTCGGTTTACCTTGTGTAAACTGATGGTCAGGCAATTTGGTATTTCAATCGATTTTTCGATATAAAATAGTCAATATGCAAACCATCAACATTGTAGGCAAAGCGTGAAAACCTCAAAAAACGGATTTGCCGCACACGCCCGATTCTTCAACTGCTCATTACATATAAGGAAAACAATATGAAAACATGGAAAACCCTACTTGGCGCCGCCGCGCTCACCTTAACCCTGACTTCTGCGGCCGTGGCAGAGACGGCTTATGTACCGGGTCTGCACGTTACCGAACCCAACCAGCTCGTTACTGCCAAAAAAGTCAAACGCAAAGACTTGTTCGGCATGTGGGGCAACACCAGCAAAAACGCAGACGGCTCCCTGCTCAACGCCAGCCTGATGCGCCCCGACGGTACCGGCCGCGACCTGATCCATTTCCAAGCAAATTCCGGCGATACGACCACCATCACCCAAGACTTCAAATGGAAATTCAGCCGCTGGAGACAAGAATTCCGCCAAACCGTCACCAACTACACCGTCAGCCGCAACAATGGCGCGCCCGAACAAAAACCTGACGAAATCGGCAAAACCGTCAGCTTCAAAGTCCCGCTTGTGTTGATGCTTGATGGCAAACCCAACGTATTGGAAATGACCAATAAAGAAGGTACGGACAGCGTCCGCTATTACCGGTACAACGAAGAAGCCATGCCTGAGCTGTTGAAAAAACTGGAAGCGCAATAATCCATCTTCCCAATACAGAAAGGTCGTCTGAAAACCTAATTTCAAGGTTTTCAGACGACCTCTTGTTTTCTGTTGTCCCTTTAAGGATTTCTAGTTCTTTGTAACTAAAAACAATCATCAATAATATTTACATTTTGAAATAAAAAGAGTAAGGTTGCCTTGCTTTTCGGGCTTTCCGTTGGCTTTTGAACCGTAAACAATCAAATTTGAGGAAGAAACATGAAAAAATTATGGATACTTGGCGCATTGGGCTTGAGCATGGCGGCGCAGGCGCATGATTTGTGGGTGTCGGCTCCGGTGCGTTTGGATTCGGGCAGTACGTTGAAAGCGGATTTGGGTTACAGCCATGATTTCCCGAATGTTGAAAAAATCGCCGACGACCGTGTGCATATTTTCAAACCGCTGCAATTGACGGACAAATCCGGAAAAACGGTCGATTTGACGAATAAAGGCGAAAATTACCAATATGTTTCCAAATCCCGCCTGAAAGACGGCTCTTATTGGGTTGGCGCGGTGTACAAACCGACGTTCTGGTCGCAAAACAGTGAAGGCTGGAAACAGAAAACCTTGAAAGACCTGCCCGGCGCGACTTATTGCGAACAGGCTCAGATGTTCGGCAAAGCGTTTTTGCAAGTGGGTAGCGCTGGTACGGATGAAAGCGTATTGACCCGTCCGGTCGGTCATGAATTGGAACTGGTGCCGCTGAAAAATCCGAATGAAGTCAAGGTAGGCGGCCTGCTGCCGATTAAAGTGCTTTATAAAGGCAAACCGTTGGCAAAAGCGACGGTAACGGCAAGCTCGGATACGCTGGCGGAAATGGATTTGGCGGCGACACACGACCACCGCGAGCCGCAAGGTTTCTCAGGGAAAACGGATAAAGACGGCGTCGTCAACGTGATTCCTTTGATTGAAGGTTTGTGGAAAATCAAAGCCGTCCATCAGGCAAACTATGCCGATAAAAGCGTTTGCCAAGAGGACAAGTCGTATGCAACGCTGATTATGCCCGTCGGAACGAAACGCGCGGCTGAACGGCATGAACACCATCATCATCAACACTAATTCAGTGTGAAAGATCAAAAAGGTCGTCTGAAAAAGTTTTCAGACGACCTTTCTTTATATAGTGGATTAAATTTAAATCAGGACAAGGCGACGAAGCCGCAGACAGT
>JUNU01000207.1 GCA_001067655.1 Neisseria lactamica | reverse complement strand
TAGTACGGCAAGGCGAGGCAACGCCGTACTGGTTTAAAGTTAATCCACTATAATGTGGATACCGAATCCCAACGCAATGCCCAGCGCGGTCAACATTCCGGCAGCCCGCCCCCGGCTCAACACCTGCTGCGAAACGAGTACAAAATCGGGACCGGGCGACATGCACGCCAAAAAATATACGCCGGTGATAATCCAAAAGCCATGCCCAAAAGTCATACTGAAGCCTTTTGTATTAAAGAGGAGGTTGTAGAAAGGCACATCAGCCTTTAAAAATGAATGAAGATTAACCATCAAGCCTTCACCATGCCGGATTACAGTCCACGCAACCTACTCCCCCAAGCAGGTAATCTTGCCAACCTTTTCTCCGTCAGGTTCGATTTCTGCTACATGATCTCCATATTTATTACTCCAAAAGAACCGCCCGTTTTCCTCATGCCAAGGCTTACCCAGCACATACCAAGCTTTATCCAAGCTGTCGCTAGGGCGGATGGTTTCGCATGTTGCTTTATCCTCCCCTGCACTCAGCATACACGCATCATGTTGACGACAATTGGGATTAATGCACCTGCCCTTGTCGTCATTCCAATAGCGATCCATTAATTTACAGGCTATCAAATTATAGTCATAAGCATAAATACCATATCCTGTAATCAACAGCACAGCAATACCCAAGCTTTGTAAACGCGGCGTTAATTTCATATTTACTTCCCAAAAACAAAAGGTCGTCTGAAACGCCCTACCCTTCCCGATACTCACACACCCAGCGGTCGGTTTTCTCCGAAAGCGCCTCAAGATAGGCGGCAAGGGTATCGTATTGTGCCACGGCACTGTCTAACCGGTTGATTTCTCTGCGTGTCTGTTCGCCGTCGGGCATTTCGTCGATGTACCAACCTATGTGTTTGCGGGCGATGCGCACGCCGGCGACTTCGCCATAAAACGCGTGGATGGCGCGGATGTGGTTCAAAATGGTGGCGTTGCATTCTGCCAAGCTCAAGGCAGGCGGCAAAACGCCGTGTTCGGCGTAATGTTTCAAATCGCGGAAGAGCCACGGCCTGCCTTGTGCGCCGCGCCCTATCATGATGCCGTCTGCGGCGGTTTGTTTGAGGACGGTGGCGGCTTTTTGCGGCGAAGTGATGTCGCCGTTGACCCAGAGGGGGATTTTCAGACGACCTTTGGTTTCGGCAATCAGGTCGTAAGTTGCTTCGCCTTTGTACATTTGCGTGCGTGTGCGCCCATGGACGGCAAGCGCGGCGATGCCGCAATCTTCGGCGATGCGTGCGATGGCAGGCAGGTTTTTGTGGTCGTCGTGCCAGCCCAAACGGGTTTTGAGGGTAACGGGAACATCCACCGCGCGGACGACGGCTTCGAGAATGGCGGCAACCAGCGGTTCGTTCTGCATCAGCGCGCTGCCTGCTTGGACATTGCAGACTTTTTTGGCGGGACAGCCCATGTTGATGTCGATAACCTGCGCCCCGAGGCTGACGTTGTAACGCGCGGCATCCGCCATCTGCTGCGGATCGCTGCCGGCAATCTGGACAGCAACGATGCCGCCTTCATCGTCAAAATCGCTGCGGCGCAGGGTCTTTCTGGTATTTCTAAGCGTCGGGTCGCTGGTCAGCATTTCGCACACCGCCCAACTTGCGCCAAAATCTCGGCAAAGTCGGCGGAACGGTTTGTCCGTAATGCCCGCCATCGGGGCGAGTGCAATGGGATTGTCGATAATGTAGCCGCCGATGCGCATGGTCAAACCGCCGTATGGAAAGGGCTGCCATTGTACAATTTTTAAGCAGGGTTTCCAATGGGATTTACTTTGACGGATAGGAACAAAGGTCGTCTGAAAAGTTCAGACGACCTTTGTTCTCCGTTTACCTTGCTATTTTACTAAGTCAGCTATACCGGCCAAAATCAATGCGGTAAAGATAGAGACTGAGCTCCCTATCACCAGAGAAAATGCGTGAATCAAACCCGACAACGCGCCCGTAAGAAGCAAAGCCAAAACAATCCATGTTCCATAAGGTTCGATTTGACGAAACTTCATAGACCATTTTGCATTGAGGAACGAGTCAACAATGACGCCACCATCAAGTGGCAAAATCGGAAGCAGGTTAATGACGATCAAAACTATATTGATTGTCATACCAAAATCGACCATTATCGTTAAGGGATCAGTATACGCCTCAGGTACGACTCCGATTAAAAACGAGAGCATTCCCCAGAAATACACCAGAAGCAGGTTGGTGACCGGACCTGCCAAGGCAATCCATCTCCGCGCGCTGCGCACATTCTTAAAATTGCGGGCATTGATCGGTATGGGGCGTACCCAGCCGTAAACAAACGGTGTTAACGCCAGGCTCAATGCAGGTACGATGATTGTTCCTATCAAATCGATATGCGCCATCGGATTTAATGTCAACCGTCCGAATTGTAATGCGGTGGGGTCGCCACAGCGATATGCAACATAACCGCGTGCAATCTCACGCATGACCAAGGAAAGCATCACCGGTGGGATAGCAAGCAGCACATAACTGAAATCAAAGTTTCCAAACATAGTTTTCCTTAAAAAGGTCGTCTGAAAAACTCAGACGAAATGCACCAAGGGCGCATCGTAGGTAAACACTGTCAAATTTGCAATAAGCAGGCCGCTCGAAAATCTCGGCGGCCTGTTGGCAGATGATTATTCTTCAGTTGCTGAATGTTCTTCAGTATTTTCTTCGGAATCAGTTTCTGCCTCTGGGTCATAACCCGATGGCAACAATAATCTAGATATGATAGGTACCGTCAACTCTTTTATGTTGATGACTTTTTCGCTTGCAGGCTTAAACTTGAATACGGGTTTGCCGTAATTGTGGTAAATACTTTCCATAACGATGTTCAACGCCTGAGTGTTGCTTTTGCTGTTGACCTGCGTATAAATACGCGTTGCCAACAATCTGCCTTTTCCATTCAGATAGTAGTCATAATAGAGAGGCATGCCGACCATCTTTTCAAAGCCGGAGTGCATTGAGAGGCCTTTCTCTTTTGTACTGTCTATAAACTCGCCAAAGAATTTTTCAACTTTCTCGTAACCTTCAGCCGTAGAGCCTTCCTCCGGTTTTTTCTTCAGAGCATCAAATTCTTTTTTGAATACTTTAGAAAAAGCTTCGATAAAGAGCGGGTCATATTCGTCTTTATGGGTGTAATGGATACGGTATTTCGCTTTGTTTTGTTTGCCGAATTCATCCATATTTTCAAGACGGTATGCCTCAGCAGGAGCAGCTTTGCTGGCTTCAATAAAGGCTTTGAATGCCGCCTTTGTTGCATGGCGCAAAGGAATACCTTTTACCATCTCTTCATCTTTAAGCTGGATGCTGATGGGTTGCTCTTCAGCCAAACGCTTACGGATCTCTTCGCTCGTAAAGAAGCTCATAATCATCGAGTTGAGCAAAGGCTGATCAATAGTCAGGCTGAGATTTTCACCATCAATCAGCATGGGAGATTGGATATTCAATTGCTCATTGCGATGGTTAACTGTAATAGCGGGAATCCATTCGGCTTTTTTGGCAGGCAGGTCAATAGCTATATGCGATTTCAAACGCACGCCTTCCAAATAACGTCCGGCAACCGGATATTCCTGCCATTTGTCGAGCATCTCAGTGAACCATTTATCATCGCCGGTGTTCAACAAGGCTTCTTTCAGCTTGGTTTGATCTTCTTCAGAAAGTTCGATTCCATCTTCGTTTAATTCTTTGACTTGTTTGTCAAGTTCGGCTTGATCCTTCTTTGTTTCTTCCAAACGGGCTTTCTTCTCGCTTTCCGGCGCTACCCCTGCTTCGGCAGTAGAAGTATGAAACTTCACTTCGCTATCAATGTTATAGCTGTAATCATCCGTATAGACGCGATCAAGGGAAATTGCCATCATTTCATGGGCAGATTTGTTTTCAAGGCTGCTGCATGCGCTCAAACCAAATGCCGCCGCCAATACTAGACAAAACGTCTTTTTCATTTACTGTTCCTTAAAAAAACAATCCAATGGGAATGTAAATGACTTTTAACACAAATAATTTAATGTGACAACATCATTGTATTGTTCGGTTTCTAAAAACGCCGAAAGGTCGTCTGAAACGGCAATTTACCGTTTCAGACGACCTTTTAAACACCATTACAAAATGCCGTTATGGTAAGTCTGATCATCAATCATGGTCGGATATTTCGGGTGATTGGCATAAACAGTATCGTGGATTGCTTCAACTTTGTTATGCACATGACCCAATACATCAGAAAGCGCGATGTCCTTACCGGTTGTATTCACATCTTTCAATTGGTCGCCATTATGGGTATTGCTGCCGGCAAAGGTATCGATATCTGCCTCATGTTTCAACCAAGTCGCATACAGTTTACCTTTGATGTCGGTATGCAGGGTATTGTTGGCAACATTCAACGTGGCTTTTCCTACGCCGTCACCGGTACTGTTGACATCCACAATGGCATCGTTCAGTTTGCCGTGGAGGGACAACGTATTGTTGGTCACGTTGTACTCTTTGGCATTGGTACGCATATAGGCGAATTCACGATAACCGGCCGACTCTTCGCGAACGGTAATATTGTTGTTGTTTAACGTTATCGAACCATGCAGGGGGACATCCGAGCGGTGTTCTTCAAAATAGAACGGCACGGCTCCCGGTGCAATTTTTCCGATATTGGCAGTATTGTCGCTGATATTGATGGTGCCCGTACCGATACCGTCGTGTTTGCTGACATGATCATATGTGTTGTTAATCACTGCCATCAGGTATTTGGTGGACTCACCGTCGATTTTGTTGTCGGTAATATTCAGCGTGTAATCCATTTTGTTTTCATGGTTACGGAATTCGATGCCATAAGTTTGGATGTGGTTTTGGTACACTGCCAAATTTTTAATGGTATTGCCGCTGATGTCGTAATAACCTTTATCCGCCGTATGCAAATCGCGCAATTGGGTATTGGTTTGCACTTGGATACCGGAATACATGTGGTAATACCTACCTAAATCATCATCCATATAAAGACGGAAATTCGGGTCTTGCGTAATAACGTTGTCTTTAATTTTCACGTTATCCATGGAAAATTGGCGGTTGTAGGCAGCGATACCATATAGACGGTCGCCGTTTAAGACGTTGTTTTCGATAACGATACCGGTGCCATCATGTACATCCAAACCTTTACGGTAGTTATGGTCGGTCGTATTGTTGCGGAAAGTAATACCGTAGTTGTAGCTGCCTGCCATGGCAGTCATGCCATAACCTGTACCGCCATCAGCTTCGTGGCCGTTCCACTCCAATCTATTGCCTTCGCCGACAAAGTTCTTTTGATATCCGACCATCGCGCCGGCAACACGGTTGTGGTGCAGATAGGAGTCGACAATACGGTTGTTCTCACCCAAAGGCAGATGGTCATATTGTTCGTTGATTTCACCGCTTTGGACGCGCGCTTTGTAAGTTTGGCTCTTACCTGCTTCCCGAACCAATGCATCAGTCGATGTAAACATCACACCGGCACGGTTGACTCCGGATACTTCGACTTTGCTGATTAAAGTATGGTCGGCATCGTTGACCAAAATGCCGCTGACTTTTCCGAAGTAGCTCAAGCCCTTCCGGTAAAAGTCCGGATTGGTATATTTAACAGAAAGATTCGCAATCGTTTTATGGTTTTGTCCATCCACCAAAATACCGGCAAATGCGCGAATATCATCGTGATTGGTATTGGGGTTGAACACACCGACCTGTGCTTTATCAAAGGTGATCAGCGTTTTGCCCATGCCCGAACCAAAAATACCTTTGACACCTGAATTATTGCCATTGATGACAATTTGATCGGAAATATAGTAAGTACCGTCCATGAACAGCATGGCTTTTTCTTTGTGTGCCGCAGTCAATGCCGCTTTGATGGCTGCCAAGCTGTCTTTTTTCCCGGTCGGATCTGCGCCAAAATCATTGACGTCGATGTATCTGCCAAATTCTTTCGATTGATGAACGGTGTAGTTGGAAACCTCCCCTTCTTTTACTTCATCTTGATGATTGGCTTGATGTTCGGCCTGTCTGGCAGTATGGGCTTCATTGGATTTTGAAGTATTGTGTTGAACCGTTTCTTTGTTGTCACCAGCCTGATTGTCTTCATGTTTGTGGGCAACCGTTACCGCTGGTGCTGAATGCGCCGCTTTACCGTTGGTTTGATGATGGTGTGCAACATCATTTTCAGTATGTTGCGCTTTCTCGGCAGCCTGTTTTTCAGCCAGGATTGCTTTGGTTTTAGCGGCAATTTCCGCTTGTTTGGCTGCATGTGCGGCTTTTGATTTTTCTAACGCTTCAGCCTGTCTTGCAGCCGATGCTGCTTTGGCTTTTTCCAAAGCTTCGGCTTGACGTACTGCAGCAGCGGCTTTTGCCTTTTCCATAGCTTCTGCATGTCTTGCAGCAGCGGCGGCAACAGCTGCCTGTCTGGCAGCTTGGTATTTTGCCATGACCTGCTCTTTGGCTGCTTGAGCTTCTGCCTGTTTGCGTGCAACAACATCAGCACGGAGAACCTGAGACATGATGGCCATTTCTTTGCTGGTTAATTTACTGCGGTCGGCAACCGGCGCCGGTTTGGTATTTTTTGAAGTATTGACTGCGGCAGTATCGGCAGAGGGCGTATGTTGCAGACCAAAAATTTTATCCTGCCCCCTCAATTGTTTAGGGAGGGCTGCTGCCAGATTCAGACCACCAAAAGAACGGTCGTAAATCAATTTGTTCAATGCAGAAGGAGCATGGCCGGCATGATCTTGGCTTGCGGCTACTGCATGATTAGATTGAGAAATTTGACTTTTAGTGTGAACTCTTGTTTGTCCGAGATTGAAGAAAGAGTACGTGGTTTTAGTTGACATAATATATTTTCCCTAGTTTAAAAGCCGCAGACTTGCGTCTGAAGCAACGAAAGCAATGCTTTCCTACCCTTTTTCAGCAATTTTTATATGTCGTTTGAATGATTTGAAATCATTTCCATCGTCATTTAAATAGCTGTAACGATTATTACTCATTCTAAAACCTCAAAACCTGACGCTCTTTTTTTAATCCTTCCGCCTTTTAAACATAAAACCGCACTTAAATATCCCTATAACATTCAGACGACTTTTCATGATCTTGTAAAAGTCATTCCAAAGCTCTCACTTTGGAACAGTCATCTTGTAATGTCACATTAATATATTAAACACTGCTTTACATTAAAAAACGAAAACCTAAGTCTATCAGAGTTCTAGAGTATCTATTTAGTTCACTGCGATGTCGATTTAAGTCCCTTTTTTCGACATTTTTCAGCAACTAAATATACCAAACGAGTAATGAAATGATTCTAGCATATTGAATTGGTATAATTACATTTTCATAACTTAGCAAATATTAAAATTTTTTAATTATTTGAAAAATAGAAAAATTTTTTTATTTTTTAGTTCAAATAGTGACTGTTTTTCACAACAACGCACCAAACATCAGGATATTTTTTTACAAATGGCACGGCAAAATCTGTTTACAAAATAAAAAGGTCGTCTGAAAAGAAATTTTCTTTCAGACGACCTTTGGATCTGTTCTATTAATACGAAATCAAATCAGCACACTTCAACCAACCAGCCATGTTTGTCTTCCGCCAAACCGTATTGGATGTCGGTCAAGGCTTTGCGCAAAGCGTAGCCGCGTTCTTGGCTCTTCACTTCGATTTCTTTGCCGTCGATGACAAAAGAGGTTACGGGCGAGATGACGGCGGCGGTGCCGGTCAGAATTGCTTCCGCGCCCTCTTCGACTGCGGCTTTGAGTTCGTCCACGGTGAAATTGCGTTCGCTGACGGTGTAGCCCAAGTCTTTGGCGACGGTCAGCACAGAATCGCGGGTTACGCCGTGGAGGAATTCGTCGGTCAACGGCTTGGTGATAATTTCGTTGCCTTTAATCAGGATAAAGTTGGACGCGCCGGTTTCCTGTACGTCGCCGTTCGGACAGAACAGGACTTGATTTGCACCATGTTCAGCTTTTGCCTTCAGTACCCAAGGCATGGCGGAGGCGTAGTTGCCGCCGCATTTGACGCGGCCCATGTGCGGTGCGCAGCGGATGTGTTCGGTTTCAACCAAAATTTTCACGGGCGAACCGGCTTTGAAATAGTCGCCGACCGGAGACGCGAGGATATAGAGCAGCGCAGTTTCGGACGGTGAACCGGCTTTGCCGATAACCGGGTCGGTACCGATGAGCGTCGGGCGCAGATACAGCGCGGCAGGCGCATCGGGAATTTCGTCGGCGGCGCGTTTGACCAATTCGATCAGGGCATTCAGATAGGCTTCGGTTTCGGGGCGCGGCAGGTGCAAAATGTCTGCGCTTTGCTGCATACGGGCGATGTTTGCCGTCGGGCGGAACAAGACGATTTTGCCGTTTGCCTGACGGAATGCTTTTAAACCTTCAAAGCATTCGCTGCCGTAATGCAGGGCGTGCGCGCCGGGCGCGAGGGTGAGGTCTGAGGAAGTTTGCCATTCGGTCGGCTGCCATTTGCCGTCCTTGTGGGCGATAACGGGCATTTGGGCGTGGAAGACGCTGCCGAACACGGCGGGTACGGATCTGCTCATGATGATTGCCTTTCTTATTCTGTTTGGTTCTGTTTAGATATTAAAAGTTGAAAGATACGCCTGTACGGATGGTTTTGACAAGTCCGAATGCCCGTTTCGAAAACGACCTCCGTCCAAGCCCTTGCCTGATAACGAAATACGGAAAACCACCCATTTCAATATGGATGCAAATTGTCAGCAATCATGCCTACTGTTTACTACATATATATAATGAAGCCTGAGGTCGTCTGAAAACTGCCGCACATCCTATCCGAAACAATCCAAATCGTTTAAACTAAGCCGCATCTGCGGTAAACGGATTCAGAAACAGAATCCACATCGACCGCCCTACTGAATTTTCAGACGACCTTCTCAAAACTTTCCGACAGGCATACCGCCGGAGACATCCATGAAACTGATTTACACCATTATCAAAGTCATCATTTTATTATT
Source organism: Neisseria lactamica (assembly GCA_001067655.1). GTDB lineage: Bacteria > Pseudomonadota > Gammaproteobacteria > Burkholderiales > Neisseriaceae > Neisseria > Neisseria lactamica_B. Next base: position 15,572 of record JUNU01000207.1, on the reverse strand, counting down.
GTTTTTACTGCTCGCCGTCATCAATACCGACAGCGTCGCCTTCCACTATCTGCCCGGTCAAAAAGCCGACTTACCGCTGATTGTCGTCCTATTCGGCGCGTTTGTTATCGGTATCGTGTTCGGCATGTTTGCCCTGTTCGGCAGACTTTTAGCACTGCGCAGCGAAAACAACCGCCTGCGTGCCGAAGTCAAAAAACACGCGCATTTGAGCGAAAAAGACCTCGTCGCCCCCGCTCCACAACAACCTGTACCGCAAACCACCGTCCCTGCCAACCAACCCGTACAAACGCCCAAGCCTTAAAGAAGGAATCACATGGACAACGAATTGTGGGTCATCCTGCTGCCCATTACCCTTTTGCCTGTCTTCTTTGCCATGGGCTGGTTTGCCGCCCGTATCGACATGAAAACCGTGTTGAAACAGGCGAAAAGCGTGCCTGCCGGCTTTTATAAAAGTCTGGACGCATTGGTTGACCGCAACAGCGGACGCGCCGCCCGCGAACTGGCGGAAGTCATCGACCAGCAGCCGCAGTCTTACGACCTCAACCTGACCTTGGGCAAACTCTACCGTCAGCGCGGCGAAAACGACAAAGCCATCAATATGCACCAAGCCCTGCTCGACTCACCCGATACCGTCAACGAAAAACGCGCGCGGGTATTGTTCGAGCTCGCGCAAAACTACCAAAGTGCAGGTTTGGTTGACCGCGCCGAACAAATCTTTATCGGTTTGCAAGAAGGCAACATGGCGCGCGAAGCCCGTCAGCACCTGCTCAGTATCTACCAGCAAGACCGCGACTGGGAAAAAGCCATCGAAACCGCGCAACTCCTCAGCCACGATGAGCAGACCTACCAATTTGAAATTGCACAGTTTTATTGCGAACTTGCCCAAACCGCGCTGTTCAAATCCAATCTTGACGCCGCCCGTTACAACGTCCAAAAAGCCTTGGACGCCAACAAAAAATGCGCCCGCGCCAACATGATTTTGGGCGACATCGAAACCAAACAGGGCAATTTCCCTGCCGCTGTCGAGGCATACGGCGCCATCGAGCAGCAAAACCATGCCTACCTGAGCATGGTCGGCGAAAAACTCTACGAAGCCTACGCCGCCCAAGGCAAACACGAAGAAGGGCTGAACCGGCTTATCGGCTATATGCAGACCTTCCCCGATTTAGACCTCATCAACGTCATCTACGAAAAAGCCCTGCTGCTCAAAGGCGAAAGCGAAGCCGCCCAACTTGCCGTCGAACTCGTGCGCCAAAAACCCGACCTCAACGGCGTGTACCGCCTGCTCGGTTTGAAAATCAGCGACATGAGTCCCGCGTGGAAAGCCGACGCCGACATGATGCGTTCCGTCATCGGCCGCCAACTCCAACGCAGCGTCATGTACCGCTGCCGCAACTGCCACTTCAAATCCCAAGTCTTCTTCTGGCACTGCCCCGCCTGCAACAAATGGGAAACCTTCACACCCAATAAAATCGAGGTGTAAACCAAACCAACAAAAAGGTCGTCTGAAAAGTTTCAGACGACCTTTTATCTATTCTCCAAACTACACCGCTACGGCAGCTTTGATGTGCGGATGCGGGTCGTAGCCTTCCAACTCGAAATCTTCAAATTTGAATGCAAACAAGTCTTTGACTTCCGGATTGATTTTCATCACCGGCAGCGTGCGGGTGTCGCGGCTCAATTGCAGTTTTGCCTGTTCGAAATGGTTGCTGTACAGATGCGCATCGCCCAAAGTATGGATAAATTCGCCCGCCTCCAACCCGCAAACTTGGGCAATCATCATGGTCAACAGCGCGTAACTGGCAATGTTAAACGGCACACCGAGGAAAATGTCCGCGCTGCGTTGGTAAAGCTGGCAGGACAATTTGCCGTTGGCAACGTAAAACTGAAACAGCGCATGGCAAGGCGGCAATGCCATTTCATCCACCAGCGCGGGATTCCATGCCGAGACAATCAGGCGGCGGGAATCGGGGTTTTTCTTGATTTGTTCCACCACATTGGCAATTTGGTCGATATGGCGGCCATCGGGTGCAGGCCAACTGCGCCATTGGTAGCCGTACACAGGTCCCAAGTCGCCATTTTCGTCCGCCCATTCGTCCCAAATGGAAACATTATTATCTTTCAAATATTTGATGTTGGTATCGCCTTTGAGAAACCAAAGCAGCTCATGGATAATCGAGCGCAGGTGCAGCTTTTTGGTGGTCAGCAGCGGAAAGCCTTGACTCAAATCGAAGCGCATTTGATAGCCGAACACCGAACGAGTGCCTGTACCGGTACGGTCGGATTTATCGGTACCGTTTTCGAGAACGTGACGCATTAAATCGAGGTAGGCTTTCATTGGTGTCCTTTAAGGGTGTGTGTTGTTGGAGATGATTTGGGGCGTATTGTAGCAAATATATGGCAATTTGCCGGAAGATTACATGGTCGAGGTCGTCTGAAAACTGGAAACGGGGTTCAGACGACCTTGGCATTATCCGTTATGGATTGTCCTGAAACACGTTTTTCTATCTGAAACAAAATTCGTTTTTTAAGGTGTTATTTTCTTTCCTAATCCTGTTTTCCAAGGGAAATTTTCGTAAAATTGTTGACAATATTGACCGTTTTCACATGAAAATTTGCACTGAATCGAATTTTTTACACTCTCTCGTTTCAAATTTCTAATTTAATTACTTAGAATATATAACCAATTTATTTTAAAATAATGGAATTTTCAAAAATATTTTTGTATTTTATCGGCTATATATACCAAATAATAAAATTCTCAAAAAAATAATGTCAACAATTTTCATCAAAACCGCTTGGCAGGCAAAAAAATTAGGTTTATATTGCTTTCCACAAATTCATCATCCTTTCCAATCTAATCCACAGGGAGCATAAAATGACCGATTTGAATGCCTTGTTTGCCAATCTAAAACAACGCAACCCCAATCAAGAGCCGTTTCACCAAGCGGTTGAAGAAGTATTCATGAGCTTGGGCCCGTTTTTGGCAAAAAATCCGAAATACACCCAGCAAAACCTGCTTGAGCGCATCGTCGAACCCGAGCGCGTCATTATGTTCCGCGTCACTTGGGTAGACGACAAAGGACAAGTCCAAGTCAACCGCGGCTACCGTATTCAAATGAGCTCCGCCATCGGTCCTTACAAAGGTGGCTTGCGCTTTCACCCGACCGTCGATTTGGGCGTATTGAAATTCCTCGCCTTTGAACAAGTGTTCAAAAACGCCCTGACCACCCTGCCCATGGGCGGCGGTAAAGGCGGCTCCGACTTCGATCCAAAAGGCAAATCCGACGCTGAAGTGATGCGTTTCTGCCAAGCCTTTATGAACGAACTCTACCGCCACATCGGTCCGAACACCGACGTACCTGCGGGCGACATCGGCGTAGGTGGACGCGAAATCGGCTTCCTGTTCGGACAATACAAAAAAATTCGCAACGAATTTGCCTCCGTCCTGACCGGCAAAGGCCTCGAATGGGGCGGCAGCCTTATCCGTCCGGAAGCGACCGGCTACGGTACCGTGTACTTCGCCCAATCCATGCTGCAAACGCGCGGCGATTCGATTGAAGGCAAACGCGTGCTGATTTCCGGCTCCGGCAACGTCGCACAATACGCCGCCGAAAAAGCCATCCAACTGGGCGCGAAAGTGCTGACCGTTTCCGACTCCAACGGCTTCGTCCTCTTCCCCGACAGCGGCATGACCGAAGACCAACTCGCCGCGCTTATCGAACTGAAAGAAGTCCGCCGCGAACGGGTTTCCACCTACGCCCAAGAACAAGGTTTGAAATACTTTGAAAACCAAAAACCGTGGGGCGTTGCCGCCGAAGTCGCCCTGCCTTGCGCGACCCAAAACGAATTGGACGAAGAAGCTGCCAAAACCCTGCTGGCAAACGGCTGCTACGTCGTTGCCGAAGGTGCGAATATGCCTTCCACTTTGGGTGCAGTCGAGCAGTTCGTCAAAGCGGGCATCCTGTATGCACCGGGCAAAGCCTCCAACGCCGGCGGCGTAGCAACTTCAGGCTTGGAAATGAGCCAAAACGCCGTCCGTCTAGCTTGGAGCCGCGAAGAAGTCGACCAACGCCTGTTTGACATCATGCAAAGCATCCACGAATCCTGCCTGAAATACGGCACTGAAAACGGTAAAACCAACTACGTCAACGGTGCGAACATCGCCGGTTTCGTCAAAGTCGCCGATGCGATGCTGGCGCAAGGCATTGTGTAAATCTCATTGTCCTGACTTTAGGATGTAGAAAGGTCGTCTGAAAACCTTAATTCAAGGTTTTCAGACGACCTTTTTTACTGTTCGGAACTGCTTATAGCGGCTTCAAAGGCAGGCACACAATAAAGCACACCTTAGTGTGATTTCAAACCTGCCTCGTTTTTTATAGTGGATTAACTTTAAATCAGGACAAGGTGAGGCAACGCCGTACTGGTTTAAAGTTAATCCACTATAAACGGACAAAAGGTCGTCTGAAAAAGCCCAATTCAGCTTTTCAGACGACCTTCTTTCATACTTTCTAAATCAAACGCCCTTAAAACGCTTCGCCGACTTTCACGCCGCCGGCGGTGTCTTTAGGCGTGGCAAGTTGCGCGGTCATGGCTTGGGCGGCTTGGAAATCTGGGGTTTGCATCACGGCTAGGGCGGCTTCTTTGCCCAGTGTGTTCACCATGTATTGCCAGCGGTTTGCCAAATCGGGATTGACGGGGATTTGGAAGCCGTCGCGCAGTTCGTCCACGAGGTCGGGACGGTTGCAGACAAGGACGATGTCGCAGCCTGCTGTGAAAGAGGCGTTTGCACGTTCTTTGATGCCGCCCGCTGCGCCTGCGCCTTCCATCGTGAGGTCGTCTGAAAAGATAACGCCTTTAAATCCAATATCTTGACGCAGGATTTGTTTGAGCCATTTTTCGGAGAAACCGGCGGGCTTGCCGTCAATTTGCGGATAAACGACGTGGGCGGGCATGACCGCCGCCATGCCTGCGCTGCTTAAGGCGCGGAACGGAATCATGTCGGCAGCTTCGAGTTCGGCAAGGCTGCGCGTGTCTTCGGGTTGCACCAAATGGCTGTCGCCTTCGACGAATCCGTGTCCGGGGAAATGTTTGCCGCAGGATTTCATGCCGCCCCGGTTCAGACCTTTTTGCAGGGCAAGGGCAAGTTGGGTTACGGTGTCGGCGTTTCGGTGGAAACTGCGGTTGCCGATGACGGGGCATGCCCCCCAATCGAGGTCGAGGACGGGCGTAAAGGAGAGGTCTATGCCGCAGGCGGTCAGCTCCGTCGCCAATACCCAGCCGACCTGCTCGGCTTTTTCTTTGGCGGCGGCTTCGCCTTCGGCGTCCCAAATCTGCCCTAAAGTGTTCATGGCGGGCAGTCGGGTGAAGTCTTCGATGAAGCGTTGCACCCTGCCGCCTTCGTGATCGACGGCGATGATGAGTTCGGGCGTGCGCAGTGCTTTGATTTCTTGAACCAGGGCTTTGAGCTGTCCGACGTTTTGGAAGTTGCGGCGGAACAGGATAACGCCGCCGATAGACGGGTCGAGCAGGCGTTGTTTTTCTTCTTCGGTCAGACAGTAGGCGGCGACGTCTGCCATAACGGGACCGCGCGGGATGGAATGGGGAGCGTTCATTTTTGGGTTCCTTAAAATGTTTTCAGACGACCTTAAAGTATCGAAGGTCGTCTGAAAACGGGAAAACACGTCAGGCAGCTTTGCCTTTTTTGTCTTTCAATATGAAGATGAGGGCGGTCATGACGACGCCGGTGGCAAAAAAGCCCAGCCAAGCCGATTGCGTCATGCCCAACACGAGGTATCCTGCCGCTGCCGCGCCTGCGACGGTCAGGGCGTAAGGCAGTTGCGATGTAACGTGGTCGATGTGGTTGCAATGCGCGCCGGTGGAAGACAGGATGGTGGTGTCGGAGATGGGCGAACAGTGGTCGCCGCACACCGCTCCAGCCATCACGGCGGACATGCACGGGATGACCAACGATGCATCGACTTTGACTGCCATCGCGGCGGCAATCGGCAGCATAATGCCAAACGTTCCCCAGCTTGTACCTGTGGCAAACGCCATCACGCTGGCAAGCAGGAAGAGGATGACGGGCAGGAAGCCGGGATGGATGTTGTCTGCAACCAGCGTGGAGAGGTAGTCGCCGGTGTGCATTTCGCTGACGACGGTGCTGATGAGCCAGGCAAGAATCAAGATGGTAATCGCGCCGAACATCGAAGATATGCCTTGAATGATGGCTTTGGGATAATCGGCAGCTTTGATGGTACCGAGCGTGCAGAGGATGACGGTCAGTACGCCGCAAGTGCCGCCGAACACCAGCGAAGTGTTTACATCGGTATTTTCAAACGCGCCCAAAATAGTAAAGGTTTCGCTGGCCTGCGCGCCTGTGTAAATCATGGCGGAAACGGTGGAGACGATTAACACCAAAACTGGAATAATCAGCGCGTAAACCCGACCTTTGGGGTCGTCTGAAACGGCGGTTTCATCGTGAACTTCCTGCAATGCCGCTCTCTCAAAGCGCGCCATCGAGCCGATATCGAAGGAGAACCATGCGACGATGAACACCATCAACAGGGCAAATAAGGCGTAATAGTTCATCAAGCTCATGGCGACGAACGTACCCATCGGCGTGTATCCGGTGATGTGGTAAGTAACGAGCAGACCTGCCAGCGTGGCGATAATCGATGCACCCCAGCTTGAAACCGGCATCAGTACGCACATCGGCGCGGCGGTAGAATCAAGGATATACGCGAGTTTGGCGCGGGAGACTTTGAATTTGTCGGTAACGGGGCGGGCAATCGCGCCGACGGCGAGACTGTGGAAATAGTCGTCGATAAAGGTAACGAATACGAGGCAGGCAGTCAGCATTTTTGCGCCGCGCCGCCCTTTGATGTGTTGCTTCGCCCAATCGGCAAACGCCTGATTGCTGCCCGAAAAGGTTAAAAGAGAAGTGAAAATACCGAGCAACAATAAGAAAATCAGGATTTTAGGTTTTCCCAGCGACCAATCGCCGTCTGCCCAAGCCAGTCCGACCACCATGTCTTTCAGGTGTGTCAGTCCGTCAATCGGGCTGCCGCCGACCAAAAAGGCAACGCCGACCAAAATACCGATGCCCAAAGACAGCAGCACGCGGCGGGTGATGACGGCAAGCGCCAATGCCAAAAACGGCGGCACGACGGATAAAAACGAATGTGAATAATCAATCAGGTGCATAATATTTTTATTAATAGGAAGTCAATCGGAGCGGAACGTTTTCAGACGACCTTTGAATGCGATTGTTGACAAAGCCAAAAGAGCAAAACCATCAAAAAACAAACAAATCAATCAGTTGCTAAAATTACAAAATACCCGCCACCTTAGGATGGCGGGTATTCTATCATTGAATGGCGCTTGCGTTGCACCTTATTGCAGAGTCAGGGCGAGGAAAAGCGTATTGCCGTCGCGCTGAACCAGCAGCGGCACATTTTTGCCCGCGCCTGCCAACGCGCTGCGGAAGCTCGATTCGTCGTTGACGCTGATTTGGCTGACGGCGAGGATTTCGTCGCCGCGTTTGAGTCCGGCACGTTCCGCCGCGCCGCTGACGCGGGAAACAATCAGGCGGCTTTTGCCTGCGCCTTCATCAACGCGCAGGGTCAGACCTGTATTATCGACGGTAAAGCCGTCCGCCGGATTTGCCTGCTGCGGCTGCTCGGTAGCGCGCGAAGAAGTTTCATTCTGCTCCGCCATGCTGCCGAGTTTGACTTTCACATTGATTTTCTCGCCTTTGCGCCATACTTCCAGCGAAACTTCCTTACCCGGCAGCATCGAGCCGACCATGACCGGCAAATCGCTGGAAACGCGCACTTCTTCGCCGTTGACGCTGCGGACGATGTCGCCCACTTGCAATCCTGCCTGCATGGCAGGGCTGTTCGGCATCACTTTGGCAATCAACGCGCCGCTGGCTTTGTCCAAGCCGAACGATTTTGCCAGATCGTAAGACACTTCCTGAATAATCACGCCCAACTGACCGCGCTGAACCTTGCCGCTGGTTTTCAACTGCTCGGCAACGTTCATCGCCACATCAATCGGAATCGCGAAAGAAATGCCCATAAATCCGCCGCTGCGGCTGTAAATTTGGGAGTTGATGCCGACCACCTGACCTTTCAGGTTAAACAGCGGACCGCCCGAGTTGCCCGGATTGATGGCAACGTCGGTTTGGATGAAAGGCGTGTAGCTTTCGTTCGGCAGGCTGCGGCCTTTGGCGGACACGATGCCTGAAGTCACGCTGTTGTCAAAGCCGAACGGTGCGCCGATGGCGGCAACCCACTCGCCCGGTTTCAAATCTTTCGGATTGCCGATTTTGACGACGGGCAATTCTTCCGAAGCTTCAATTTTCAACAGCGCGACATCGGATTGCGTATCCGAACCGATCAGTTTGGCAATATATTCGCGCTTATCGTTGAGCAGAACTTTGATATTGCCCATGCCGGCGACGACGTGGGCATTGGTCAGGATATAGCCGTCTTTACTGATGATAAAGCCGGAACCGAAATTCAAATCATCGTCGGCAGATTGGTCTTCCGGCATATCGGGCATATTCGGAACAAGGCGTTTGAAAAACTCGTAAAACGGGTCGTTGTCAGGGAATTGGCTCAAATCCATGCCCTGCTCTTCAGACTGCCCGCTGCCTGCAGTACGCCCTGCGGGAGACGCTTGGATATTGACCACTGCCTGACCTTCATTTTGTACTAATTGTGCGAAATCGGGCAGCAGCATACCGACGCTGCCGTCGTCTTTGGAGGGTTCGATTCTCTGTACGAATTCTTCGCTTTTACTCTCGCCGCCGAAGAAGCTGCTGATTTTGTCGCAGCCGCCCAATGCCAGCGCAGAAGCTGTTACCAAAGCAAAGTAATTGTATTTGTTCATTTTTTCGCGCACCGCGTTTCCTTTTCCGAATAACGGATTGTGTTCTTGCATCTTAAAAACCGGGGTCATCTGAAACTTTTATCGTTTTCCAACCCGATAAGGTCGAATTTTACCTTTTGCCCATATTTTTTCAAGCATTTCATTTTAAATAAAAAAATGCCGTCAGAAATTTTAACCTAATGGAAAGGTTGTTTTGTTGATTGTTTACAATTTATCAACGTTTACATCAACTTCGCGCCATACTCGCATAAATCATTAATCATACATTTCCCGCATTGCGGCTTCTGCGCCTTACAGGTGTAGCGTCCGTGCAAAATCAGCCAGTGGTGCGCATCCATCAAAAACTCTTTCGGCACAAAACGCATCAGCTTGTCTTCCACTTCGCGCACATCCTTGCCCGGCGCGATTTTGGTTCGGTTGGACACTCTGAAGATATGCGTATCGACCGCCATGACGGGATGACCGAACGCCGTGTTCAATACCACATTTGCCGTCTTGCGCCCCACGCCCGGCAACGATTCCAAAGCCTCGCGGTCTTCCGGCACTTCACCGTTGTATTTTTCCAGCAGGATACGGCAAGTCTGCATGATGTGTTTGGACTTGGTTTTATAAAGCCCGATGGTTTTCGTGTATTCCATCACGCCGTCCAAACCCAAATCCAGCATCGCCTGCGGCGTATTGGCAACCGGAAACAGCTTCGCCGTCGCCTTGTTCACGCCCACATCGGTCGCCTGCGCCGACAGCAAAACGGCAATCAAAAGCTCGAAGGGGGAATTGAAATGAAGCTCGGTGGTCGGATGGGGATTGGCAGCGCGGAAACGCTCGAAAATTTCTTGGCGGATCTGTTTGTTCATGGGGATATGGGTAGGATTTGTGTGTGTCTTTATCGTTTGCCCGATTATAACGCAAAAAGTCGTCTGAAAACCGATGCCGAAGGTTTTCAGACGACCCGTCTATTCCGCTGCGTTAAGCGGTTTCTTTCTTGCTCAACGTCAGACCTGTCCAACCGAACAGCAGCGTCAAAATCAGGCTCAAATAGCAGAAGAAGGCATAAGGCAGGTATTCCCAGACGGGTACGCCGAGGGCGTGGCTGATGAACACGCCGCAGACGCTCCACGGCACAAGCGGGTTGATGACCGTACCCGCGTCTTCAAGCGTACGCGAAAGGTTGCGCGAATGCAGACCGAGCTTGTCGTACACGGGTTTGAAGGTTTCGCCGGAAAGCAAAATACTCAAATATTGTTCGCCGATGAGGAAATTGACGCCGACCGACGTGGCGGCAACGCTGAATGTAGCGCGTCCGGCGGTGGTCAGGAACGCGCGGATGGCGTCCAGCAGCGACGGAATCACGCCGAGTGTAAACAGCAACCCGCCCAAACTCATACCGAGAATCACGATGGTTTGCGTGAAGAACATGCTTTCCAAACCGCCGCGCGAAATGAGTTTGGCGATGTCTTGGAACGCTTCGCCTTCGAGTTTGTAGCCGCCGTAAAACCAAGTGCCGAGCTGGTTCAAATCGGGCGTACTGTGGAAATAGGTAACGCCAAGTGCAGCGATGATGGTGAAGAGCATGGCGACGACGGCGTTAACGCGCAACAGCGCCAACACGACCAACAGCGCAAACGGAATCAGCGAATAGCCGTGTACCAAGCCTGTCGCTTCGAGCTGGCTGCGGAAGGATTCGACGCTGTTCATATCGTGTGCGGCGACATTGGGCAAGAGCCACAGCATCAATGCCGCGCTGATGAGCCACGCAGGAATGGTGGTGTACATCATGTTTTTGATGTGTTCGAACAAATCAATGCCGACAATAGAAGCCGAAATGCCCGTAGTATCGGAGAGCGGGGACATTTTGTCGCCGAAGAACGCGCCGGACACAATCGCGCCCGCCGTCATTGCCAAATCGGCATGAAACGCCGCCGCCATGCCCATAAAGGCAACGCCGACGGTGGCGCAAGTGGTCAAACTGCTGCCGATGGATACGCCGATAATGGAACACAGCGCGAAAGCAGAAAAATAGAAATAAGTGGGGGAAATCAGCCCGAAACCGTAATACATCAGCGTCGGAATCGCGCCGCTCATCATCAGCGCGCTGACCATCAGTCCGATGAAGAAAAACAGGTAAATCGCACCCATACCCTGCCCCACCGCGCCGACCATGCCTTTTTGCATGTCGTTATATTTCAACCCGCGTGCAAGACCGTAGAGGATGAGGACGGTAATGGCGGCAATGATGGACATATGGGGCAGCCAGCCCAGCGAAATGATGGTGTAACCCATCGCCCCGATTAACGCCACGACGACGGCAAGAGCTTCTCCGCGCGGCATATTGAGCAGTGATTTGAATGCAAACATATTGCTTTGCCTGTTTTGTGTGTATTTAACGAAGTTTAGCACACGGGGTCGTCTGAAAAACCGCTTTTCAGACGACCCCGTGATTTTTTATGAATGTAATAACAGATTTCAGTTGATGCGATATGATTTTAATTTTGATTTTTTAAAATAAAATATCTTTATTTTAATTTAAAAAATATTTTATATCTTTTTATCCATGATTAAACTGCCCTTCGCGCAAAAATGTTGCGGTTTGCTCGGCGGTAATGTGTTTAAACAGCATACCGCTATGGCTGACGGGCAAGATAACGTGGTCGCGCATATTCGGGCAGCGGGTTTCACTGACCAAAACCGTACCGTCGTGTTCGCCGTGCAAGCCCAATACGCGCCCCAGTCCGAGCGGTTTATTGCCGGCGATACTACCCAGCTCGATATGTTCGGGCAAATCAGGCGTGCCGCCGTCGAGCGCATCGCGATAAGCGCCGCCGAGTACGGGGGTTTTCAATCCAAGCCGGAACACCCTTTGCGCCGCCCGGCTGCCTTGGTGGGGCGTACCGAAAGTAACGATGCGCCCGGTGATTTTTTCGGGGTGTGCGGCGGCAAAGTGGCGCAACACCAGCCCGCCCAGACTGTGTCCGGCAAAATGCAGAGGCTCGCCCGTATCGTGTTTTTCAACAAACTCCGCCAACGCCTGCGTATGCTGCTGCATGGTGTGCCAGACGCTGTAATAACCGAACAGGGCAACGTCAAAGCCTTGCTTTTCCAGCATATCCGCTAAAGGTTTCATCACCCAAGAGTGCATGTGCAGTCCGTGTAATAAGATGATTTTCGACATGAGGACCTCCTGTATTTTTGCCGCTAGCATTATGCCATAAGTCAGTCAGACCATATTGCGGACGCGTTCTGCCTTTTGAAAACGGGCTTAAGGTCCGGTTAAAATCTGTTGCCGTATTTTCAGACGACCTTGGTTTGAACGGATCAGGTTTAAAAGTCCGTCCCAACGAAAAAAGGTCGTCTGAAAACCTGATTTCCAAGTTTTCAGACGACCTTTTGTCCAGTCAACGCTTACTCGTCGGCTTTATAACCTTTGAGGGCAAAGAAGACGATGTAGAGGTAGCACACGGCAGGTGCAACATAAGAAATCATCATACCGAAATCATCGGCGATCTTACCTTGCAAGACAGGAATCAGCGCGCCGCCAACGATGGCGGTACAAAGAATACCTGAAGCAGAATTGGTAAATTTGCCGAGGTTTTTGGTTGCCAGCGAGAAGATGGTTGGGAACATAATGGAGTTGAAAAAACCGATGGCAATCAATGCCCACATGGCGATGTCGGCATTGCCTTTACCAACCACGATGGCAATGACGAGCAAAGCAGTAGCGACTGAGGCATTAAAGGCAAGGTAGCGGTTCGGCGCGACTCGAGCCATCACCGCCGAACCGAGGAAGCGTCCGACCATTGCACCACCCCAGTAATACATCAACATCTCCGCACCTTCGGCATGACTCAATCCTTTCAGAAAGCCCAAAATATTGACCATGAAAGAGCCGATGGATACTTCCGCACCAACGTAGCAGAAAATGCCGACCATACCCAAAAGGAGGTGTTTGTATTGCCACACGCTGTGTTTGCCGTCGTGATTGTGTTCGCTTTCCTCAACGGCAATTTTGCGTGCATCGGGCAGGCGGATCATTTTCACGAAGACGGCGAGGAGGATCAACAATCCCGCCAAACCCAAATAAGGGATTTGGACGGAAGCAATTTGCTCGGCTTTGCTGGCTTTCTGAGCCGCATCTGTAAAAATGAGCAGTGCACCGATTTTCGGAGCAATCGTCGTACCCAATGAATTGAATGCCTGCACCAAAGTCAGCGTTGCAGATTCTTTGCCCGGTTTCGCCAACAGGGTCACATACGGATTACCCGAAACCTGCAACAGGGTTACGCCCGAAGCAAGAATGAAGAGCGCGCCCAAGAAAGTCGGGTAAGATTGGCTGTCTGCGGCAGGATAAAACAACAAGCATCCGACGGCGGTCAGCAAGAAGCCGCCGATGACGCCGTTTTTATAGCCGATTTTACCGACGAGATGCCCCATCGGAATCGACATGATGGCATAGGCGGTAAAGAAGCAGAACTGAACCAACATCGCCTGAACGTTGGTTAGCGTGAAAATTTTTTGCAGATGCGGAATCAGGATGTCGTTCATGCAGGTGATGAAACCCATCATGAAGAAGAGCGCGGTCAGGACGACCAGCGCGGGGTTATGGTTTTGTTGTGATGGCGTAGACATGATTTGCCTTTCGATTTATTGGAATTGACCGTACAAACAGTTAATATCCGTTAATAACGGGCTGAATCATACTGGCTTTTGCCATTCTTGCAAACACTGAAAACACGCCGACTACATCGAGTTTCAGCAAGATTCTGTCCGATAACGCATTTTTATAGACAGAATCAGTCTGAATTTTACAAAAAATCTACCCGCAAACGACTTAAAATCTTATTTCAGACGACCTTTGACCTGACGCAAACTTATCCGCCATGCCCCTCATTTACGCCTATCTCGGACTTGCCGCCTCCGCCTTTACCTCCGCCACCATCCTGCCCGGCACATCCGAAGCCGCCTTCGCCGCGTTCATCTACAACTATCCCGAACAGGCATACGGCGCGTGGTTGTGCGCCGGACTGGCAAACGGCTTAGGCAGCATGGTTTCCTATTGGATGGGGCGGATGATTCCGTCCAAGAAAAGGTCGTCTGAAAAGACCCTGCGCCTGCTCCAACGCTGGGGCACCCTGCCCCTTTTGTTTGCCTGGCTGCCCGTTATCGGCGATGCACTGCCCATTGCCGCAGGCTGGCTCAGGCTCAACCCCTACACCTCCGCACTCATGCTCCTGACCGGAAAAATCCTGCGCTACGGCATCATCCTCGCCGGTATCAAAGGTCTGATGTAAACCATTTGCGCAAAACCTGCCGCATTCATTTTCAGACGACCTGAAACAGCGTAAAATCCCAAAGGAAATATCCCGTCCCTTCATTTTTGCAAAGCGAGAAATCATGTTCTTCAATCACATCGAAGCCGCCCCCGCAGACCCCATCTTAGGCTTGGGCGAAGCATTCAAAGCCGAAACCCGTCCCGAAAAAGTCAACCTCGGCATCGGCGTATATAAAGACGCAGCCGGCGCGACCCCCATCGTCAAAGCCGTCAAAGAAGCCGAAAAACGCCTGCTCGAGAGCGAAACCACCAAAAACTACCTCACCATCGACGGCGTTGCCGACTACAACGAGCAAACCCAAATCCTCCTCTTTGGAAGAGACCACGAAATCGTCGCCAGCCGCCGCGCCAAAACCGCCCAAAGCCTCGGCGGCACAGGCGCATTACGCATTGCCGCCGAGTTCGCCAAACGCCAGTTGAACGCACAAACCGTCTGGATTTCCAACCCTACATGGCCCAACCACAACGCCATCTTCAAAGCCGTCGGCATCCAGGACAAGCCCTACCGCTACTACGACGCCGCCAAACACGGCTTGGACTGGGACGGCATGCTTGAAGACCTGAGCCAAGCGCAAAAAGGCGACGTCATCCTCTTGCACGGCTGCTGCCACAACCCCACCGGCATCGACCCTACGCCCGAACAATGGGAAACCCTCGCCAAACTCTCCGCCGAAAAAGGCTGGCTGCCCCTGTTTGACTTTGCCTACCAAGGCTTCGGCAACGGTCTCGAAGAAGACGCATACGGCTTGCGCACCTTCCTGAAATACAACAAAGAATTGCTCATCGCCAGCTCCTATTCCAAAAACTTCGGCATGTATAACGAACGCGTCGGCGCATTCACCTTAGTCGCAGAAGATGAAGCCACCGCCGCCCGCGCCCACAGCCAAGTCAAAACCATCATCCGCACCCTCTACTCCAACCCCGCCTCCCACGGCGCAAACACCATCGCCCTTGTGTTGAAAGACGCGGATTTGAAAGCACAATGGATTGCCGAACTCGACGAAATGCGCGGCCGCATCAAAGCCATGCGCCAAAAATTCGTCGAGCTGCTCAAAGCCAAAGGCGCAAATCAAGACTTCGATTTCATTATCGAACAAAACGGCATGTTCTCCTTCAGCGGCCTCACGCCCGAACAAGTCGACCGCCTGAAAAACGAATTCGCCATCTACGCCGTGCGCTCCGGCCGCATCAACGTCGCCGGCATTACCGATGACAACATCGACTACCTGTGCGAAAGCATCGTAAAAGTGTTGTAATCCGCATCAGGCAATACCCAAAGGTCGTCTGAAAACCCAATATATAGTGGATTAAATTTAAATCAGGACAAGGCGACGAAGCCGCAGACAGT
>JUNU01000206.1 GCA_001067655.1 Neisseria lactamica | reverse complement strand
AAATCAGGACAAGACGAGGCAACGCCGTACTGGTTTAAAGTTAATCCACTATAAAACCGACCATCCGCTGCAAAACGGACGGTCGGTTTTTTATTCGGTTCAACCTTTGCTTGAACACCCGATTCAATGCAAAGAGGTCGTCTGAAAAGTTTCAGACGACCTCTTTTAGATTTAACGGGCAGGCTTGTCTTCCGTCCGATAGCAAAAGGATGGGAAAGAGCAGCTTTCGGCTACGCGGCATAAAGTCCGCAAAACCGCGCTTTCCGACAGACAGAAGGAAAACAGTTTTCCCGATACGGCTGCGCCCGTTTTGAGGTTTGCACCTTATCGCGCAAACCCAGCCCAATCAAAAAAGGTCATCTGAAAAATTTCAGACGACCTTTGCTTTTACTTCCAAGAGCTTGGGAATTTAAAACAGCCCGAGCTTATTTTTTAATCGCAGTACGCATATTGTCGGCGATGTGGGTCGCGCCGGCGGCCAGACCGGACATACCGATCAGCGATGCAGCGGCGAGTTTGATCAATTCTTTCATTTTGAGTCTCTTTCTTGTGTTTGTGTTGCGGATGTTATAGTGGATTAACTTTAAACCAGTACGGCGTTGCCTCGTCTTGTCCTGATTT
>JUNU01000205.1 GCA_001067655.1 Neisseria lactamica | reverse complement strand
AGAACGATTCTCTAAGGTGCTGAAGCACCAAGTGAATCGGTTCCGTACTATCTGCACTGTCTGCGGCTTCGTCTCCTTGTCCTGATTTAAAGTTAATCCACTATAAAAAACAGTCGGGTTTGATTTTCAGCCGCTCAAAGTCAGAAATACCTTTCAGTCAATCTGAATCAGTTGCGGCGGCTATTTGTTTTCGCCGTATTTATCGTGCAGATTTCGGATTTCTTCTTTCAACCATTCATCCCAATCGGGGCGTAAACAGCGGAGCTCTTTGTTCCAATACAGACAGTCCCAAGCCATGCTGCGCGAGGCTTCGGTATCACGCTCGAACATTCGGGCGACAAAAGGTTCGAGCGTTTGCGCGCTTTTGAACATACCGCCGTATTCTCCGTAAGTGCGGCAGGTTTCGGGATGGAGCATTTCCATCAACGTTTCGATATCGCCCTGCAACACAAGCCATGAACCGTTTGACTCGTCTAACCCAAGCACATCGCGTAACCAATGTTTGATGTTTTCCAAACCTTGAAAACGCGGATCATGCCACAGCAGGCGCAGGGTGGCAAGCTGACTTTCGGCTTCCGTCCGACCTTGCGGGTTTTCATGATCAAAAAGGAAAACGAGTTCGTACAACGCACGATTGCGCTGCTTTTCCGGCAGCGCAAGTAAGATGTCGCAGACTTGTTCGGGAGTCTGCCAAAGAGGAAGTTTAGAGAGGGTCATGGGCTTTGAGGTCGTCTGAAAGTCAATGAACATGGCTAAATCACTTGATTCATTTGATTTTCGTAACGAAACTGCTTTTGAATTGAAAATATGAAAATCCGTCCTAGGTCGTCTGAAAACTGATTTCAGACGACCTCTCTGCCTTAAACTATCATCAACTGCAATATCGGCAATCCAATATGTCTTTGCGGATGTCGTTCAGCAGGAAGGCTGCGGTGTCTTCATGTTCTGCCTGTACGAAAACGAAGAGTCGGGCGATGATTTTGCCGATGAAGACTTTTTGCAAGGCGCAGGCGTCGGTCAGGGCGTGTTCCTGCAGGAAGCTACGGATGTCTTCGGGCAAGGTGTAGTCGCGGGCAACGGCGGCAAAGCGGGCGTCGGTTTGCAGACGATCGAGCAGGGTTTGGTTTTTGTCCAACTTAATGCCCGCTTCTTTTTCTTCGGCGGTGGCACGGACGAACTGGTCGTAAATCTCGGCATAAAGCATATCGTTCGGACCTTCAAAAATCGTGAAGGGGCGGATGTCGATAGCGATATTGCTGGCGGTGTGTCCGCGTTCAAAACCCTTCGCACCTAAGAGTTTTTGCAACATTTGCGCTGCGGCGTAAGTGTATTCCGTGGCTAGGGTTTTGATGATGTTTGCCTCCATCAGTTGATGGGCGACGGGTGCAACGGGCGAAACGGAATGGCAGACATAGCGGTAAAGGATTTCGGAAACCTGATGACGGCGCTGGATTTCGCGGCGTTCGTAATCGACGAATTTGATGTCGTTGCGGACGTATCGGTTCAGGTTTTCAAGGATGTATTCCATGATGCCGTGCGTCATGCCGATCAGTTGCAGGCGGCTGCGGATAAAGATGTTTTGGAACGCGCGCAAACCGGCGGCATCGCTCTGGGAGAGTTTCATGACGGCGGCGGCGGGCATTTCGGCATCAATGCGGTTGACGGCATAACGGACGGCGCGCAAGCCTTCGGATGTGAGGGCTTCGTAGCGGATGTATTCCTTGGGAACGAGCAGCAGGTTGATGACTTTGGAGAGTTTGCCGTTTTTGCGCTCTTTGGCGGCGACGAGGAGGAAATCGCTTTGCGAGTTGCCCTGCCAATATTTCGCGGCGTTGACGTAAATCGTTTTTTCGTCGATGTATTCGTAGTAGGACTGCATTTCGCGGGCAATCGCCGCGCCGGAGGTTTCGGGTTCGGTAATGCCCAAACCGCCGCCTTCGCCTTTGAAAATCATCTCCAAACCTTGCGCGATTTGCGCTTCGTCGCCGAACTCTTGCAGAGGCTGCAACACCAGTGCGCCTTCGATGCCTGTACGCAGGGTAACGGGCACGCCGTAATGCCCCGCAATCCGCAGGACTTCTTGGATTTCAAACTGGCTGCCCTTACGGCCGCCGTGTTTTTTGTCGAGGAAGGGCAACAGCAAACCCGCCTGCTTCAAGGCAAGCCATTTGTCTTCGGGCAGGTATTGCATGAGGTTGAGGTCGTCTGAAAAAATGCGGCGGAATGCGGATTCGATGTGCTTTAAAAAAGCAGCCGTGTCCATAGTTGACGGCTGCGCGCTTGATTCGGTGTGTGTCATCATGATTCTCTGTTGAACGGCGGTTATTAGAGTTTAGAGCTAAATTTCTAGGATTTATACCACAAACCCGTTTGAGCGACAATTATTATCAAGTATGACCGAATTTTCAGCTTGCAAACAACCATTTACGCCACCCCGATAAGCCGATACGGTGCTACCATAATGCAAAACGCCACAGGAACACTGCCATGTATTCACAACACAGCGAACGCCATTTCAGCAACCGCAACAACTGGCTGCGCGCGAGCGTATTGGGCGCGAACGATGGACTGATTTCCACCGCTTCGCTGCTGACGGGTGTCGCGGCCGCCGCCCCCGATTTCCAAACCCTGCTGCTGACGGGCGCCTCCGCCCTTATCGGCGGCGCGGTCTCGATGGCGGCGGGGGAATACGTTTCCGTATCCAGCCAGTCGGACACGGAAAAAGCCGATTTGCACAAAGAACGCTACGAGTTGGAAGCCAACCCCAATGCCGAACTAGAAGAACTGACCGAAATTTACCGCCGCCGCGGCCTGCCCGACCCGCTTGCCGCCGAAGTCGCGCAAGCATTGATGGAACACGACGCGCTCTCCGCCCATGCACGCGACGAAATCGGCATTACCGAAACCTCCGCCGCCAAGCCCATGCAGGCCGCGCTTGCCTCCGCCGGTTCGTTCTGCGCCGGCGCCATACTGCCGCTGCTGGTCGCGCTGACCGCCCCCACCGCCCTTATCCCTACGCTGGCGGCAACCACTTTGTTCGGACTTGCCGCGCTGGGTTACACCTCCGCCAAACTCGGCGGCGCACCCGTCGCACCCGCCGTCTTGCGCGTGTGCCTGTGGGGCGTGGCGGCGTTGGCCGTTACCGGCTTTATCGGCAAACTGGCGGGGGTAGCGGTTTGAACGGGGCCGTCTGAAAACTTTTGGCAAAACCCGCTACGCTCGTTTTCAGACGGCCTCCCTGCACACAAAGGCCGTCTGAAAAACAACCAAACCATCCTATCCCTTGCATCCGCTTTTAATCTGCTAAAATCCCGCTTTTACAACCCACTACGGCGGCCCGAAAAATTTTCCGGCTGCCGCAAGCCATTGTCCCTACGCCATGACCTACCCTATCCCCAAACCCCGTGAAAAATCCCGTTGGCTCAATCTTTCGCAAGGCTCGCTACCGCTGGCTTTGGCGCGTTATCTGCCGCATAAGCGGCTCAAAGTCGTGCTGACTCAAGATGCGGAACAGGCGTTGCGCCTTCAGACGGCATGGCGGTTTTTCCGTCCGCACGATACGGCGGTGTTCCTGCCGGACTGGGAAACGCTGCCTTACGAGCGTTTTTCGCCGCATCAGGATTTGGTGTCGGAGCGGCTGTCAGCGTTGTGGCAGATTAAGAGCGGCGCGGCGGATGTGTTGTTCGTGCCGGTTGCCACGGCGATGCAGAAGCTGCCACCCGTGCCGTTTCTGGCGGGGCGTACTTTTTGGCTGAAAACGGGGCAGACTTTGGATATAGGTCGTCTGAAAACCGATTTGGTGGATGCGGGTTACAACCATGTTTCCCATGTTGTGGCGGCGGGCGAATTTGCCGTGCGCGGCGGGATTGTCGATTTGTTCCCGATGGGCAGCGAAATGCCATACCGCATCGATTTGTTCGACGATGAAATCGACAGCATCAAAACCTTTGATACGGAAACGCAGCGCACCATCTCCCCCGTTTCCGAAATCCGCCTGCTGCCGGCGCACGAGTTCCCCACCGACAGCGAGGCGCAAAAAATCTTCCGCAGCCGCTTCCGCGAGGAAGTCGATGGCAATCCAAACGATGCCGCCGTGTACAAAGCCGTCAGCAACGGCTACTTCGGCGCAGGCGTGGAATACTATCTGCCGCTGTTTTTTGAAAACGAGCTGGAAACGCTGTTTGATTACATCGGCGAAGATGCGTTGTTTGTCTCTTTGGGCGACGTTCACGCCGAGGCAAACCGCTTTTGGAGCGACGTTAAATCGCGTTATGCCATGGCGCAGGGCGACGAAACCTATCCGCCTTTGCTTCCACAGCATTTGTATCTCTCTGCCGATGTATTCGCAGGCCGTCTGAAAAACTACGGACAGGTGCTGCCCGATGTTTCCGGCAAGGAACACACCCTGCCCGACCTTGCCGTCAACCGCCAATCCGACGAGCCGTTGCAGGCATTGAAGGATTTTCAGACGACCTTTGAAGGACGGATTTTGCTGTGTGCCGAAAGTCTGGGACGGCGCGAAACCATGCTCGGCTTCTTGCAGCAAAACGGCTTGAAAGCCAAACCTGTGTCCGACTGGCAGGGCTTTTTGTCGGCGCACGAGCCTCTGATGATAACGGTTGCGCCGTTGGCATACGGGTTCAAACTGGGCGGATTGCAATCCCCGAACCAGCAACAACCCATTTCCACCTCCGAGGGAGAAGGCAAAACGGTTGCCGACCAAACCAAATTTCCCGCAGCCGCAACAAACTCTCTCCCTAGCCCTCTCCCACAGGAGAGGGAACAGAATGCCGCCGCCGTTTCAGACGACCTGAAAACCGAAAGCAACCTTCACTCCGTCGAAAGTAGTCTGCACGGGCAAACACGACAGCAACCCGCCCCCTCCCCCGTGGGGGAGGGTTGGGGAGAGGGCAAAGCAGTTGCCGCTCAAACCGAATTTTCCACAGCCGCAACAAGCCCTATCCCACAGGAGAGGGAACAAAGTGCCGCCGCCATTTCAGACGACCTGAAAACTGAAAGCAGCCTGCACCCCATCGAAAATAGTCTGCACGGGCAAACCCGACAGCAACCTGCCCCCTCCCCCGTGGGGGAGGGTTGGGGAGAGGGTAAAGCGGTTGTCACTCAAAATGCCATCGCCGTCATCACCGAATCCGAGCTCTACCAATACGTCGCCCGTTCGCGCGCCCACAACCGCCGCAAAAAACACGCCGCCGTTTCAGACGGCCTGTTGCGCGACCTTGCCGAAATCAATATCGGCGACCCCGTCGTGCACGAGGAACACGGCATCGGGCGGTATATGGGCTTGGTAACGATGGATTTGGGCGGCGAAACCAACGAAATGATGTTGCTCGAATACGCGGGCGAAGCGCAGCTTTATGTACCTGTTTCGCAACTGCATTTAATCAGCCGCTACTCCGGTCAGGCGCATGAAAACGTCGCCCTGCACAAACTTGGCAGCGGCGCGTGGAACAAAGCAAAACGCAAAGCCGCCGAAAAAGCACGCGACACCGCCGCCGAATTGCTCAATCTCTACGCCCAACGCGCCGCCCAATCGGGACACAAGTTTGAAATCAACGAGTTGGACTATCAGGCGTTTGCCGACGGCTTCGGCTATGAAGAAACCGAAGACCAGGCCGCCGCCATCGCCGCCGTGATTAAAGACCTGACGCAGGCGAAGCCGATGGACCGCCTCGTGTGCGGCGATGTCGGTTTCGGCAAAACCGAAGTCGCCCTGCGCGCCGCGTTTGTGGCGGTGATGGGCGGCAAACAGGTCGCCGTACTCGCCCCAACCACGCTTCTGGTCGAGCAGCACGCGCAAAATTTTGCCGACCGTTTCGCCGATTTCCCCGTAAAAGTCGCCAGCCTTTCGCGTTTCAACAACAGCAAAGCCACCAAAGCCGCGCTGGAAGGCATGGCGGACGGCACGGTCGATATCGTTATCGGCACGCACAAATTGGTACAAGACGACATCAAATTCAGAAACTTAGGTTTAGTGATTATCGATGAAGAACACCGCTTCGGCGTGCGCCAAAAAGAGCAGCTCAAACGCCTGCGCGCCAATGTCGACATCCTCACCATGACCGCCACACCGATTCCGCGCACCCTCAGCATGGCGCTCGAAGGCCTGCGCGACTTCTCGCTGATTACCACCGCGCCCAGCCGCCGCCTCGCCGTCAAAACCTTTGTCAAACCGTTCAGCGAAGGCAGCGTGCGCGAAGCCGTATTGCGCGAACTCAAACGCGGCGGACAGGTATTTTTCCTGCACAATGAAGTGGATACCATCGAAAACATGCGCGAGCGGCTGGAAACCCTGCTGCCCGAAGCCCGCATCGGCGTGGCGCACGGACAACTGCGCGAGCGCGAGCTGGAACAAGTCATGCGCGACTTTTTGCAGCAAAGATTCAACGTGTTGCTCTGTTCCACCATCATCGAAACCGGCATCGACATTCCCAACGCCAACACCATCATCATCAACCGCGCCGACAAATTCGGGCTGGCGCAACTGCACCAGCTTCGCGGGCGCGTCGGCCGCAGCCACCACCAAGCCTACGCCTACCTGCTCACGCCCGAATACATCACCAAAGACGCAGAAAAACGCCTCGATGCCATCGCAGCGGCAGACGAACTCGGCGCAGGTTTCACCCTCGCCATGCAGGATTTGGAAATCCGCGGCGCAGGCGAAATCCTCGGCGAAGGACAGTCCGGCGAAATGATACAGGTCGGCTTCACGCTCTACACCGAAATGCTCAAACAAGCCGTGCGCAGCCTTAAAAAAGGCCGCCAGCCCGATCTCGACGCGCCATTGGGCATCACCACCGAAATCAAACTGCACAGCCCCGCCCTGCTGCCCGAAAGCTACTGCCCCGACATCCACGAACGGCTCGTCCTCTACAAACGCCTCGCCGTCTGCGAAACCGTGCAGCAAATCAACGCCATACACGAAGAACTGGTCGACCGCTTCGGCCTGCCCGAACAACCCGTCAAAACCCTCATCGAAAGCCACCACCTGCGGCTTGCCGCAAAAGAATTGGGTATAGACGCCATCGACGCCACCGGCGAAGCCGTAACCATTACCTTCGGCAAACACCACCGAATCGACCCGACAGAAATCATCCTGCTGATTCAGACGGATAAAAAATATCGGCTGGCTGGAGCGGATAAGTTGAAGTTTACGGCTCAGATGGAGAATGTTGAGGAAAGGATTAAAGCGGTGAAGAGTGTATTGAAGACTTTGAAAGAAAGAGTGGTAGCAAAGTAGAGTTTGATGAAGAAAAGGTCGTCTGAAATGATTTTCAGACGACCTTTTAATTGGAAGTTAGGTTTGTTTGGAACTTAGTATCTATTTTTTAGTAATACAACTTTCTTCTTTTTATCTTTTGCTCATATTTGGCTAATAAAGTACTTGCATTGACACACATATCAAATAACTTATCATTTTCTATTTTATGAGCCTGTAAAAAACTATTTATATAATTTATAGTTTTTTTCAAACTCCGTTCATAAAATTTAGGATTATTAGCAAATAACAATATCCTTTTTTCTAAAATATCAATGCATAGCTCCTCAAACTTATCATATTTATTATATTTTTCATATAATTTAGCTAAATTTGCTTTAACTAAAACAATATCATCAAAAACTTCAAAATTTTCTTCTCCCTCGATAAACTCTAATATTTGAATAGCTTCCAAAAATTTATTTTCAGCTTCTTGAGCCTTTCCTATCTCATCAAGAAGTGTACCGTAATTTCGCAAAAGTCTTGATATATGATGCGTATAAGCTCCAGGCTCTATCTCTCGAATTTTCTTATATTTTTCTATTGCCAAAATATAATTTCTTTCTGCCTCAGGATAAAGACTAATATCAACCTGTGCCATATCATTTAACAATCTTGCCAAATTACCTAGACATAAAGCTTCCCAAAAGCTAAATTCATAATACCCCCGTTCAATAAGTTTAGCTAAGTTAGCCAATACTGCACCATAACAATCTCTGGCTTCCTTATAACGACTATTTTGTTTAGATAGTAAGTTCCCTAATGATAATAACGCCCGAGAAATTTCAATAATTTTAACTGAGTTATCAGTATAAGATATGGAACTTCTAATTTTTAAAGTTTTGCATAAAAATTTCTCTGCCTGATTAAATTTTTGCTCATTTTTAGAAAGTAAAATAGCATAGTCATGCAGGATTTTAGCAAATAAAATTGGATCTTTATACTTATAATTATCAAGAATCTCAAGTCCACTTTTGTAAAATCTCTCTGCATCTTGATACTTTCCCAATTCATCCAATACATTACCTAATTCATTTAGTACTTTTACCAAAGTAGAAATTAACTTTTTAGGGATTATTTTAAAAGAAGAATAAATTTCTAAAGCCTCTCTAGCCTTCTCTTCAGCAAGAGATAGCCTATCAGGAAATACAATTAAAACTTGTACATATTCAGTTAGTATTTCAGCCAAATTCTGCTTTTCTTCATCAGTTTCTTTATAATTCTCTTTAATAAAAGATATTGTTTTTTGACAAATTTTTTCAGCATCTAGACGTCTATTATTATGACGAAGGAAAGTAGCATAACTAATTAAATATTCGAAACATTTATGCTCTCTTAGTGCCAATTGAAAATATTTACTAGCCTCATCGACTCTTGATGCCCCTATAGAGTAATTTACTGCCTGTAAATTAGCTAAAAGAAAGCTTTCTTTAGCTTTTTGTTTTAACTTTTTTTCATTTTCTTCTATGTCTTGCGATAGCTTCTCCCGTTTTTTAAGGAGATCTTCATGTTCATTCAAAGCCTGTTCCATCATTAGAATTGTACGGGCTTCCGAATACTCCCCTTCTAAAAATAGCTTATATACTTCTTGCAATCTTTCAGAATCAATTTCTATTTTTGAAAACGTTTCAGCTAATTGTAAAATCCCATGCTTAAAATCCTCCATCTCTTTAAGTTTATTTTTTAGATCGTTTTTGGCTTCACTTAATCTCTTGATAATGCCTTCATCATCACAATTTCCCTCTTTTAATAATAAAGATTCACAGAATTTAATATCCTTTTCTAATTTTTCTTTTTCCTCTTCCATTTTTTTCCACTCTGAAGAGTGAAAAATATTTGTAATATATTGTTGATTCCCAATAGATATATTCCCTCCATTGGAATTTATATTACCTGTCAATACACTTGTTTTTTGATTAACCATGAGTAATATTTCCAATATTTACTGAACCACCATTTGAATTAATATCACCAACTATGCTAATTTTGGATTCTATACATGTTTTAGATTTATCTAACATGATTTTTCCTATTTCTTCAGCTAACTTTGGATTTTCTTCTAATTCCGTTCTCAATAATTGAGAAAATCTATCCATATCATCCTTCTCCTTATAATTAAATAGTTTCTCAAACTTAATACCTAATATTTTTTTTACTCCATCATACAAAGCATTCTGTGTCATACTCTGGATCGTTCCCCATACAAAATTAATAATATCTGGATTTGTGATACATTCAAGCATTTTGCCTCCAATTAGAATATTTACATAAGCTACTTGATAATATATGAAGTTTAAGCCAAATATTTCAAGCCTGTATTTTAAAAGAGTCTGCGTGGAGATGAACCCATCCAGAAATAGCAACTATATTTTTAACCTTAATAAGAATACAAAAATTCAAATCAACAAGCGTAGGTTGGGTTGGCAAACCCAACAAAAATCTGAATGTTGGGTCAAGACCCAACCTACATCTGCTGATCCAACAGCTTGCTATAAACTATAAAACTTGGTACCTTCGATTTTAAATCCTATCGAGTTAATATTAAAAATGAATCTTATAAAATATCTGGTTACTTTACTCTTTATATTCTTTATCCCGCAAAATACCATGGCTGATTCTTTTGAAATTTACAAATATTCGGGTAAAAAACTATTAATAGAAAAAGAATATTCCCAACCTCTATTTCTCTCCATGAAAGAAATAGAGGCTAAAGGATTAAACATCTCCGACTACAATATATCATGTAGCACTTACATTGATAAAACAGAAAACAAATATTATGTTTTTACCTACTCTCCCCAAATATTAAATCCTCATCGTAGAGGTGGACATGGAATTATTGAAGTCCACATAAACGCTAAAACTCGTGAAATCAAATCACATTTTTCAAGATAGCCTCCTGCATTAGAAACAAGACAAGGCAAACTATTATGAAAAATAGAGATTCTCTGAGTTTTGATGCTTATTTGGCATGTAAGGATTTATCAGTTGCTGAATTACTCAATATTCTGCTGAATTCTAATACTCAAATTCAATACGAAGCAGCTAGAAGATTGCAATTTTTCCGGTATCGTGAAATTAAAGACATCGTTAAAAATGTTCTCTTAACAAGCCGGTATAGCCGGCATAGGGAAATTGCTGTTTTTATTCTCGGTCAGATTCAGAATAAGCTTGATAAATCCGAACTTGAAGAGGTTTTATCTCTTTTAATTGATTTTATAAACAACGATAAAAGCATTAACGTAAAATCCTCAGCGATATCCTCTTTAGGGCATTTGTTTCATCATTATGATTTAGGAGATGAAGAATTCCGCGCAATAGAGGAAAAAATTCAATTAATTTGGCAAATACATAGACATTCTATCGTTATCGCTACTGCGTTCAGCTCCGCATTTTTTCCAAAAAGGGATTATATTGAAGAATATCTAATAAAAAATTTAGAGAGCAGACATCCCAAAGTTATCTCTTGGATTATGTATGCATTAAAAGAAAAAAGCTATAACTCGAAATCGATTGAAACTTTGCTATTGAACAGATTAGACCATTCTCGCATAGAATCATATATTTATATTGAGATAACTGCCTATTTAATTTCAATCAACTGTGAACAAATTATTCCATATATTGAAGATATGGTATTAACACAAAACAAAATTGATGATGAAATTTATATAGCACTTAAAAATAATTCATCAAAAAGTTTTTCATCCATAAGAAAAATAATGTTGGGGAAATTTCAATAAATTATTGGTATACCTTATAATATCCCATCTTTTATGCAGACAATTTTGTTTTATTCTTAAACTCTATTTAATAACAAGGATTTATAATGAAATCTCATTTTTTGATATTTTGCGCATTGCTTACATCTGTCAATATCGCCAAGGCTGATACGATGGAAACCATGCGTATGTACGATAAGTCTTTGTCTAAGGTTTTGGTAGAAGCTGCCCGCGATGGCAGTTTTATTGACTTGGATAAAATCGGTCGCAGCATTGACATCCCCGAGCTGGCGCATGAAATCAATCAAACTGCTAACCATACGATAAAAAACGACAAGCAGTTCAACAGCACATACCATGTAAACCAAGATCCACATCAACAATACGGTATCCGCAGTATTTCGCTTGCCGAATGGTCGTCTGAAAAAGGCAAGATGAAGCAGCTTGAATTTGAACTTCACCATAACCGCTGTCCGTTACCACCTACAAACTATGAAGAGTTCGCAGGCAGTCCTAGCTTTATCGGCCATTTAGACGGTAAAGACATATCTATTCTTACGTTACCCGCTCCAGCAAAGGCAAAGATGCTTTTTATGAAAAAACGTAAAGACAACTGCGCGGTCATGATTGTTCAAGAATTTATCATAGCCGATTTCGGACCTGAAATTCGTTAATAAAAAAGAACGCTACAAACCACAGATAAAGCTTCATCGCTATGTTCTGGTTTGAACTAAGTCCACTATAACTTTCAACTCAAGCCAAAGGTCGTCTGAAATTCTCAATTCGTATTTCAGACGACCTTTCCTCTACCGGAATTTTTAATTTCTCAAAATCTCAACGTAACAAAAAACCTGCCCGAATCATCGGGCAGGTTTTCTTATGGCTGAATTGAATTAGTTTTTGTCCAAGTCAACCAGTTTGTTTTTGGCAATCCAAGGCATCATGGAACGCAGTTGCGCGCCGACTTTTTCGATTTGGTGGTCGGCAGTCAGGCGGCGGCGTGCTGTCATGCTGGCGTAGTTGACGGCGCCTTCTTGGATGAACATTTTGGCGTATTCGCCGGTTTGGATGCGTTTGAGGGCATTGCGCATGGCTTCGCGGGATTTGTCGTTGATGACTTCCACGCCGGTAACGTATTCGCCGTACTCCGCGTTGTTGGAAATGGAGTAGTTCATGTTGGCGATGCCGCCTTCGTAAATCAGGTCAACGATGAGCTTCATTTCATGCAGGCATTCGAAGTATGCCATTTCGGGCGCATAGCCCGCTTCGGTCAGGGTTTCGAAGCCGGTTTTGATCAGTTCGACCACACCGCCGCACAATACGGCTTGTTCACCGAAGAGGTCGGTTTCGGTTTCTTCGCGGAAGTTGGTTTCAATCACGCCGCCTTTGGTACCGCCGTTGGCTGCTGCGTAAGACAGGGCGATGTCGCGGGCTTTGCCGCTTTTATCTTGGTAAACGGCGATCAGGGAAGGTACGCCGCCGCCTTTCAAGAATTCGCTGCGTACGGTGTGGCCCGGGCCTTTGGGGGCAACCATAATCACGTCCAAGTCGGTACGCGGTACGATTTGGTTGTAGTGTACGTTGAAGCCGTGTGCGAAAGCGAGTACCGCGCCTTGTTTCAGGTTAGGCTCGATTTCGTTTTTGTATACGACGGGTTGGTTTTCGTCAGGCAGCAGAATCATCACTACGTCTGCTTTTTTGGTGGCATCGGCTACGGATAATACTTCGAAGCCGGCCGCTTCTGCTTTTTTCCAAGAACCGCCTTGGCGCAGACCGACGACTACGTTTACGCCTGAATCTTTCAGGTTTGCGGCGTGGGCGTGGCCTTGTGAACCGTAGCCGATGATGGCAACGGTTTTGCCTTTGATTAGGGACAGGTCGGCGTCTTTATCGTAATAAACTTGCATTTGATTTCCTTTGGATAAAATGGATTCCGGCTTTGTGTTGAGGATGCCGGACAGTTGGATTGAGGGTAAAGGGTTAAACGGAGAGTTCTTCCATCAAAACGATTTCGAGTGCGTCGGTTTTTCCGTCGATGGCTTTGACGAAGCCTTGGAAATGTTCGCTGGCGTTGTGTGCATCGATGGCCGCCTGAGATTTCCAATTTTCGACGAAGACGAAACGTTCGGGTTTGCCGATTTCCTGATGCAGATCGTAGCTGATGTTGCCTTCTTCCGCGCGGCTGGCTTTGACCAGGCTTTGAAACAAGGGTTTCAGCGTTTCCGTGTATTCGGGTTTGACGGTAACCAGCGCGACGATTTTAATGTTTGACATCAATCTCTCCTGCCGTTTCTGTTTTCAGACAACCTATCGGGTCGTCTGAAGACCTGACGGCGTTAAATTTTCAAAATACGCTCGCCGCGGCCGATACCGGCTGCGCCTGTGCGTACGGTTTCCAAAATCTGGGCGCGTCCGACGGTTTCGAGGAAGGAGTCGAGTTTGTCGGTCGAGCCTGTGATTTCGATGGTATAGCTGCGGTCGGTTACGTCGATGATGCTGCCACGGTAGATTTCGGTCAACCGTAAAAATTCGTCGCGGTCTTTACCGATGGCGCGGACTTTTACCAGCATCAATTCGCGTTCGACAAAACGGCTTTCGTTCAAATCGACCACTTTGACAACCTCAATCAATTTATTGAGTTGCTTGGTGATTTGTTCGATGACTTGCTCGTCGCCATGGGTAACAATGGTCATGCGTGAAAGGGTTTTGTCTTCGGTCGGAGCTACTGCCAAAGAGTCGATGTTGTAGTCGCGAGCGGAGAAAAGACCGACCACGCGGCTCATCGCGCCTGATTCGTTTTCCATCAGAACAGATAAGATATGTCGCATTGTCGTTCTCCTTACGCTTTCGGGTTTTCGCGCATATGCGGCGGCAGGACCATTTCGTCCAAACCTTTGCCGTTGCCGACCATGGGCAGTACGTTTTGTTTTTTATCGGTCAAGAAGTCCATAAATACCAGACGGTCTTTTTGTTTGACCGCTTCCAAAAGCGCACCTTCGACATCGGATTTTTTGTCCACGCGGATGCCGATGTGTCCGTATGCTTCCGCCAGTTTGACGAAATCGGGCAGGGAATCGAAATAGGTTTCCGATTCGCGGTTGCCGTAATACAGCTCCTGCCATTGGCGAACCATGCCGAGATAGCCGTTGTTGAGGGTAACGACATTTACCGGAATGCGGTATTGGAAGCAGGTGGACAATTCTTGGATGTTCATCTGAATCGAACCTTCGCCGGTAATACAGAACACGTCTTGATCGGGAGCGGCGAGTTTCGCGCCCATCGCATACGGCAAACCTACACCCATCGTACCCAAGCCGCCGGAGTTAAGCCATTGGCGCGGGCGTTCGAACGGATAATATTGCGCTGCGAACATTTGGTGTTGCCCTACGTCCGAAGTGATGATGGCGGAGTTGTTGGTGATTTCGGCAAGTTTTTGCACGACGTATTGCGGCTTGATGATTTCACTGTCGTTGTCAAACCACAGACAGTCGCGCGAACGCCATTCTTCGATGCTTTTCCACCATTTGTCTAAAGAATCGGACGCGGGAGTCGTATCTTGTTTACCCCACAAGCCGATCATTTCGGTCAACACGTTTTTCACGTCGCCGACAATCGGAATATCGACTTTGACGCGTTTGGCGATGCTGGACGGGTCAACATCAATATGAATGACTTTTTTGGCTTTTTCAAAAAATTTGGACGGAACGGATACGACACGGTCGTCAAAACGCGCGCCCACTGCCAACACGACATCTGCGTTTTGCATAGCGAGGTTGGCTTCGTAAGTGCCGTGCATCCCCAGCATACCCAAGAATTGTCGGTCGCTTGAAGGATATGCGCCCAAACCCATCAGTGTGCCGGTACACGGTGCGCCCGTCATGCGGACAAACTTAGTCAGCTCTTCTGAAGCATTGCCCAAGATTGCACCGCCGCCGAAATAGACAATCGGACGTTTGGCAGAAGCCAACATTTGAACGGCTTTTTTAATCTGCCCGATATGGCCTTGCACGACAGGTTGGTAAGAACGGATAAAGATGTCTTCCTGCGGATAGCTGAATTTCGCCATCGCCTGCGTTACATCTTTAGGAACATCGACCACGACCGGACCGGGACGGCCGCTGGCGGCGATTTGGAATGCTTTCTTGATGGTCTCGGCAAGCTCGTTGACATTGGTTACCAAGAAGTTGTGTTTGACGCACGGACGGGTAATGCCGACCGTATCCACCTCTTGAAACGCATCCGTACCGATGAGCGAATTGCCGACCTGTCCGCTGATGACCACCATCGGAATCGAATCGCTGTATGCGGTGGCAATGCCGGTCAACGCATTGGTCACGCCCGGTCCGGAAGTAACCAGCGCAACGCCGACTTTGCCGCTGACGCGCGAATACGCATCTGCCGCGTGTACCGCCGCCTGCTCGTGGCGTGCCAGGATGTGTTTGAATTTATTGAGTTGGAAAATAGCGTCGTAGATTTCGATGACTGCGCCGCCCGGATAGCCGAAAACGTACTCTACACCCTCGGCTTTGAGACTTTGCACTATGATTTGTGCGCCTGATAATTGCATAATGACCTCTTTTATATGGTTTCAAACCAATAGGGGCAACCCGCCTCGCCACAGCACCTGTAATGCAAGCCCTCCAAGCAGCGGTTTAGGGTACGCGCATTGAAGAAACACGGCGACAGTCAAACTGTCCAATCAATTGGGATGAAACACAGAGTTTATGAATGAAAGAATGCAAACGATAACGCAAACCGCCTGTTCAATCAAGACAAAATCTTTCATCTTTTAACATTATCCGAATACCGAAAAGATTGAGTATTGATTTTTATAAGATAAATATGTAAGCACTCAGAACATATTAATGAAAATTGTTGACAGTTTTTATAGAAAGGTCGTCTGAAACCATTTTTAAAGTGTTTTCAGACGACCCTCTGGCTGCCATTCTTCTCTTGTTTCACATTCCCTATAAACTCATTTCTCCCGTTTTGTCTATTCCTTCAGGCATATTTTCCAGAAAGAGATGCAGCAAATGATCAATTACCAAATCATTGGTGGTGCTGCAATAGGGTCTATTCGCGTAATGTTCCTTGTGATGATGGTATTGGCTTTTGATAACGGCGGCATCTTGAACCATCAGTCGTTCAAGAAATGGGCGGAATAGATGGAATTTGATCGGCAACGGGAAGCGGCTTTTAGGGAAATGGACACGGACATTCAAGCTCATACTGCCCTTGTTTTGCGGAATAAAGAAGGCGGAAATCCGATATTCATGACTGTTTGGCGTGAAGTAGTCGATGCGCACCAAGCCCGGAAAGGTAAATGCCGCATTGTTGACCGTAATGCCTTTGTCGAATAACTTGTTAATCAACCCGTTTTGTTGCTGATTCAGGCGATACTGCGTTACGAAACCGCGTTCGTGGTGGCTTTGGCTGATCTGCATACTTTGCTTGCCTTTGTTGCGCAGCAGTTTGGCATGAATATAGCGCGTATGAGTCGGATCGAGGAAGTTTTCAATGGCGTGGATAAAATCGCCTTCCATATATCGGATGGCGTTGGCGGTTTCAAAACCTTCCGGTGCTTCAAAATCGGCATACGGTTCAAAAGGAATACCGGAAACCAGACAGACCCACACCCAATCGTCGTACTCTTGGCATGGAAACGTAGGAACATTTTCCGCTTCTTCACAAGCACACATCCCGCCGACAACCGTCAAAACTTTGCCTTGCGCGTCAAACTCCCAGCCGTGATAACAACATTGAAGCTTACCCGAAACGATTTTGCCCGCACTCAGCGGCACATGCCGGTGCGGACAGCAATCATCCATACAGGCTGCTTGTCCGTTCAGCCTTACCAACACCAGCTGCTGTCCTAATAATTCGCGATGAACGGGTTTGTCTTTAAGCTGCTTGCTCGGTATCAACGGATACCAAGCGCGTTTCATTTTTTCTATATTCATGGTTTGTGTCGTTTTATTTGATTGTTATGGCAAATCAACTTTTTTATGTTGACCCGCTGTTTTAAAACTTAAAGCGTGGATTAACCCATGCAGCTCTTACGTTTATAAGGGCGGTAGGTTTTCCCATTAAATCGGTAACGCGTTTCGGTGCAATATCTTGCATTGCCTTCTGTAACGGCGATATCGTGCAAACCGTTATGCTGTTGCGGCAAAATATTGATTCCATAGCCTCCGTCTTCCAACAAGACTTTTGATTTACCGTGTTTGCTGGATAGGATTTGGAATTCTGTTGATGCGCTGCCGCCCATTACGCAGACCGCGACGAAATATTTAGCATCCTTTTTCGGAGAAAGCGAAATGGGGGCGACTCCAAAATCACCGCATCCGTTTTGTATGGATTTGAACGCAGAGTCTACCTTTGCATTTGCGGAATATTGACGGAATGCCGGATTGTTCGATACTTCCAACGATATCGTTTCGGCGGATGCAGCCGCAGTGGCGGCAAGGCAGATGAGTAAAGCCGTTTTTTTCATGATGTACCCCGTGTTTTATAGTGGATTAAATTTAAATCAGGACAAGGCGACGAAGCCGCAGACAG